>JANOEM010000417.1:0-2995 GCA_031413195.1 Actinomycetes bacterium | reverse complement strand
ATCGACTTCCTGGTCGATCTCGAGTCGAGCCGGGGGCTGTTCGACCTCGGTGGATTGCTGATGGATCTTCGCGACCTGCTCGGTCATGACGTCGATGTCGTCACCGAAGCCGGGCTACGTCCGCGGGTTGCTGAGCGCGTCCTGGCCGACGCCATCGAGCTGTGAGGGACGACCGAGACCGCCTGCTCGACATGATCGAGATGTGCGACCTCCTGATCCGGTACGCGTCGGATCGCGCTGCGCTGGCCAGCGACCCAGTGATCCAGGCGGCCGCGCAACGTTGGATCGAAGTCCTTGGCGAAGCTGCCTCCCACGTCTCTGACGAAACGCGCCAAGCTCATCCAGAAATTCCCTGGCGCGACATCATCGGCACGCGAGTGATCCTGGCCCACGCGTACTTCCACATCGACCAGGACGTCATCGGCCAAGTAGTCGATCGCGATGTTCCCGCGCTCAGATCCCAGCTACTAGCGGCGGCTGACGACGTGCTCGGCGACTGATCGCCCGAGGCTGTTCTCGGCGCGATTCAGCCCGACTGTGACCGGCTCGGGACTGGTCGTGGCCGTCAACGCCACTGCCCTTTCGGGGGCACGTCAGCTTGGTCGAGGGTCGCTGAAGGTGGCCGATCACGGTGGTGCGATGGATTGCGAACTCGATGGCCAGGACTGCGATGGTTGCGCCGGCGCTTCGTTGGCCGATGAGACCCGCGACCTCAGATGGCTCGAGCCGGCGTTGGGCCTGCCGACCGGGACGACGGATCGGCGGACGGTCGGGCCGGCGCATGAGGAAAGGCAACAGCGCGATCGTCTGCACGAGTGACGGCGGGGGGTTCGAAAGCCGTCCCTGATGGTCCACTCCTCGTTGTCGAAGCGACTGCATCCATCATCGTTTCCCGTGCTCGCCGATGCACATCCGAAGGTGGGTGCACGTTGCGATCGTGACCTCACCCGAAATCGGCGTCCACGGCACGGTCGAGCCCGGATTCGAAGGAGTGCTTGTCGCGTTCGAGGACAACTTCGCCACGTACGGCGATGTCGGTGCGTCGGTCGCGGTCACGGTCGGCGGCCGAATGGTCGTGGACCTCTGGGGTGGGAAGGCCACGTTCGACGGGCCCGATGATGACGAAGCGGGCGTACCGGGCGTGGAGGGTGACTGGCAGCAGGACACGATCGTCAACGTCATGTCGACGACCAGGACGATGGCCGCGTTGGTGTGCCTGATGCTGGCCGACCGAGGTGAGCTCGACCTTGACGAACCGATTGCAACCTATTGGCCCGAGTTCGCGGCCAACGGCAAGGACCGGATCGTCACCCGCCACATTCTCTCCCACACTGCGGGTCTCGCCGGCTGGGACGAAACTCTAGACGAGACCGATCTCTTCGACCACGACAAGCTCGTGCGGCTACTTGCCGCCCAGGCACCGTTGTGGGAACCGGGCACCCAATCCTGGTACCACGCCGACACCCAGGGGTACCTGCTCGGAGAAATCGTCAAACGCATCGACGGTTGCACACTCGGCACGTTCTTCGCCGAGGAGGTGGCCGGTCCGCTCGGCGCCGACCGCCTGCGGTGGCACTGCCAATGGCGTGACCCTGCTGTCCGAGGATGGGGCTGCCCCGCGAGAGCGACATGCGCCGACTCCATCTCCTCTCCGCAACCTACGACGCCCTGATGACCTGACCCCGCACGCTCGAGTTCCTGGAGCGAAGCTGTGCCACGTGCGCCATGACCGTCGTGCGATGGACGCCGAACGCGTTCGCCAACGACTCGATGGTCTCGCCATCGTGGCGCAGGTGGATGAGCTCGGAGATCTCGTCACCGGACAACCGTCTCTGGTGCTGTACCACCGGGTCCGCCCTGCGAGTCGGGATCGGGCGTCCGAGCACGCCCGGCAGAAGTCCCCTCATTGCGAGGAACGCGTCGCGGGGGTTCGAAAGCCGTCCCTGAAGGTCCACTCGTTGCTGTGAAGTCGTAATGGCCGGTGGGTTCGCACCCGGCCGTGAGTGGCCGTCGTCGCCGACATGATCGAAGGCGCCGTTGCCGTCAAGCGCCTCACCCCGCCGGTTGCGGGCGGGCTGCGTGCCGATTGGAGCACGGGCACACGCGCTTCCGACGACCGACGGGGCCGGCGGATCGCTTCTCGAATCACCACAGCGTTTGTTGACGAATTGTTGACGCCGGTTGTTATGGTCGGGACGGAGCCACACCGCTCCACCGACCACGTCGGAAAGCACAGGGAGAGCTGCATGTACACACGCAACCCCGTTCGGCGCCGCGCCGGCCTCGCACTCGCCGCCGTCCTCTGTCTGGCCGCGTCCACCGCGTGTGGGTCGTCCGACTCGGGAGATTCTGCCGCCACGACGGCCCCTGATCCGCCGGCCTCGACTGCTGCACCGGCGACGACCGCTGCGCCGGCGACGACCGCTGAACCCACGACGACCGCTGTACCCGCGACGACGGCTGCGCCGGCGACGACTGCTGAGCCCACGACGACCGTCGAGCAAATCGCCACGGCACCGTTCCCGACAGAGACGTCCACGGAGACGTTCGTCGACACGTCGCGACCGACGGCAGCCACGTCGGCCTCGCCTGAGCTGCCCGAACGAACCCTCTCCACGCTCATCGTCCGGCCGTCGGCTCCTGGCCCGTTTCCGCTCATCGTGCTGAGCCATGGGTACTTGAGCCACCCGCGCTACCTGAGCAGGGTCGCGAACGCATGGGCCTCGGCCGGATACGTGGTCGCGATGCCGGTGCACCCGCTGACGAACGTGGACGAGCCCACGGCGGGCGAGAACTTCGGCGATGTGTTCCAACAACCGGCCGACATGTCGTTCGTGATCGACATGACCCTCGAGCTCAACGGCGACAACTCGTCGGATCTCTTCGAAACGATCGACCCGGAGCGAATCGGTGCTGCCGGTCTATCGATGGGTGGCGCCACCACCTACCCGCTCGTGCACAACGAGTGCTGCCGCGACGAACGGATCTCGGCAGC
>JANOEM010000416.1:0-3509 GCA_031413195.1 Actinomycetes bacterium | reverse complement strand
TCGGGTTGCGATGTCGGTGACCTCGATGCGGCTCCGGCGGGCGCCGGAGCGCATGCACCGTGCGAAGTCCTCCTCGCCGAGTTGTCCGGCGAGGTGCCGTCGGGTCTCCTCGAGGTCAGTGAGGACGAAGGTCGGTTGCGGAAGATTTCGTCGCTCATAGTCCGTCATCGCCGCCCCCACGAGCGTCGCGGCGGTCGACATGTCGTCGATCACGGCGGCGGCGTACTGGGCCGCCCAAACCGGTGACTCGTCGTACCACGTCTCGCCTGGAGTCGTGATCGACCGCAACAGGCAGTGCGCCGCCAGGACGCGATTGCCCTCCGATCCACCCGCCCACTCGAGCCGTCATCGTCAAACTCTCCGCAAAACGCACCTACGGTACGTCCTCCGAGGAACACACGAACCGCGACCTCGAGAACGTGGCGTTCCTCCGCGGCATCGCACGCAGCCTGACCTGACGCCGTGAAGGTGAACGTGCCTGCACCTTCACGCAGACGCCGTCAGACGGGTCTTCCGCTGAATGCAACGAGCCGGAGCAATGCGGTGGCGTCGACCGGCGGCTCTGCCTCTGCGGCAAACGTGTCGCCGTCGCGCATCTCGGGTGCGATGGCTTGACGTGCGAACGCATCGACTTCTGCAACGACACTTTCGGGTGGGCTCCACTCCTGTTGGGTGGATGTGGCGAGGTCCCAGCCGTGAATCAGCCCATCGAACGCGACCAGGCGAGCGAAGGTCGCGCCGGGCATCGGCCCGAACGGGGTATCGATCGTTCGTTGCAACGCACCTGGGCTCTCGACAGCACTCAGCAGCGCATCCATCGCTGCCTGAAATCTCGCGCCACAGTCGATGCGGTCTGCCGCCGGGGCGCCGATGTCGGCCGGTGGGGCGTCGCCGCGAAACGCGGGAGCGTACGCGGAGGCGAGATCGGTCATGTGCCCGAGCACGCCTTGAACTGTGAACGCCACGCACGGTGTGGCGTCGTCGTATTGTGCGGGCTGAATGCCGTTGCCCACTTGCTTCAGCATGGGAATGATCACTGCGAGTTGTTCGTTGCCTTCCATGGTCAGCCGGCCATCGTCGTGAGCATGTGGTTCATGACTTCGGCGTGTTCGACCTGCGGGCTGAACAGGATCACCTCAGCATCGCTCACGACGCGCACACTATGTCCGGGTGGCCAGTAGAAGAGGACGTCGCCGGAGCAGGACTCCTCGTGTCCACCTGTGTAGGTGATGACGACCTCACCGAAGATCATGAATCCCCAGTGCGGCGCCTGACAGGCGTCGTCGTCGAGGCCTTTCAGCAACGGTGCGATGTCGGTGCCGGCGCCGAGCGAGAAGTACTCGGCCCCCAACGATCCGTAATCGGACGCGTCGCCGAAGTTGAGCGCCTGTCGTGCGACGGCTCCGGGTACGTCGATCTTGGTCGGGATGTCGTCTTTGGAAATTCGCATTGTTCCTCGGTTCTTGAGAGTGGCTGTTGCTTCGTACTCAGCCAAGTCCGCCGCCGCTCGATCGTCTAGTTCCAATACTGAACTGTGACAAGGTGAAGCATGAAGACGTATGGCCAGTACTGCCCGATCTCACGCTCGGCCGAGCTGCTCGGTGACCGTTGGACGATCCACATCGTTCGCGACTTGTTGACAGGCACGTCACGGTTCAACGAGCTCATCAGCGGCAATCCCGGTCTGTCGCGGGCGCTGCTGAGCCGACGGCTCCAGCAGCTGGTCCGTGCCGAAGTCATCGAACACGATGTCGACGGCAGCTACCGCCTCACTGCTTCTGGTCGCGACCTCGAGCCCGTTGTGTTCGGCCTCGCGACCTGGGGTGCGCGCTGGACCTTTGGTGAACCCGAACCCGATGAACTCGACCCGGATCTGCTGTTGTGGTGGCTGCACCGTCGCCTCGATCCCAACAAGCTGCCGGAACCTCGGTTCACGATCTCCGTCATCTTCACCGACCATCCCAAGCGGTACTGGATCGTCGTCGACCACGACGCGTCGCTGTGCCTCGCCGATCCACGATTCGAAGTTGACCTCGCAATTCGCACCGACCGTTCAACGCTGTACCGGACCTACCTCGGGCACATCCCGCTCGCACAAGCCCACAGCGCCGGCCACATCGAGCTTCAAGGCTCCAGGGCTTCTATCCGTTCGTTCATCGACGCGTTCCAACTCTCCCCGGTCGCCTCGATCGTCGCCGCTGAAACGCCCGAATGACGGCAGGCGCACTGCGCTGAGGTCGTCAGCTCGGATCGAGCTGGCGCACAAGGTGGGGGACCGACGCTGTCGCGATCTCCCACACGCGCTCGTCGTCGGTCCTGCTCAAAGCGGCACCGCTTCGCAGCGAATGCGGCCGTCCCGCTCCTTCAGGCCCCCGAAGACACCAACTCAACCGGCACGCCGAGCAGTGCTTCGAGCTCGTCGCTGATATGAAACTCGAACTCCACGAGGAAGTCGATGTCGCTCGTCGCGGTGTCCTCTCCCCGCGCAACCGAACCGAACACGGACACCGCCCGGCCATGGTGACGGCGCACGACCGCACAGATCTCGTCTCGCCTTGCATCGACGAGATCCAGACGCTGGCTCATGGGGAACGGTTAGCGCCCGGCTCTGGTGCGTCCGGGACATCGCTGCGAGCGCCCGACGCTCGCCTGGAGCGCGTCGGCCAGCTGACACCGTCGCTGAGCAGCGTCGCTGAAAGTGGCCCTCGTGTACTTCGATTCGAGCGCCCATGTCAAAGTCGTTCTCGACGAGACGAGCTCGGACCTCGCCGCAGCATTGTGGAACGCTTGCGATGGTGCGCTGTCGAGTCGACTGGCCTATCCCGAGATCTGCGCAGCACTCGTGGCGGCGGGCCGTCATCACAACCTGACCAAATCTGAGGCTTCTGCGGCTGCCACCGAATGGAAGATCTTCTGGGCATCAATGCGTCCGGTCGAGTTGTCAACGGAGGTCGAACATGTGGCTGGTGAACGGGCGAACACTCATCGCCTCCGTGGTTCGGATGCCGTCCACCTCGCCAGTGCGCTTGCGAACATGTCGACGCCCGAGGGTCCGTGGAGGAACCCAAACAACTCTGCGACACCCCTTGTTTATGGTTGTTCGTATGAAGTTGGCGACGGTTCATGGCTTGGTCGACGGGGTCGGCGGGATCGATCTGACGGTCGCGGATCGCGACGCGTTGACGGCTGGGATTGGTGATGTGCGGCGTCTGATCGGGTGGGCCCGGTCTGCAGAGATCGGCCTTGTCGGTGCCCTTGCGCGGTTGTCGTCGTTCCCGGAGAAAGACTTCGCCGACGCGACCCGCACTGGTTTGGCCGATGGGACGAAAGCGTTGGAACGCGCCGAGACCACTGCTGCGATGCCGGAGTTGGGTGTCGCACTCGCGGATGGTGAGATCGGTGTCGAGCATGTCGATGTCGCGAACCGGGCCCGGCGACGTCTCGACCCGGCCCTGCGTCCCGCGTTGGACGACCGGTCTGCCGAGCTTGCCGCACAAGCGAAGGTGACA
>JANOEM010000415.1:0-5940 GCA_031413195.1 Actinomycetes bacterium | reverse complement strand
CTTCCAGTCTCACTCGGATGAGTTCACGGGACGTGTCATGGTGTGTGCGGCGGCCCGCCATGCCCAGATCACGACGAAGAGAGAGGGACCGATGTGCCGCCATGCAGACCTGCCGCAGCACCTCCAGCACCGATCGGCCTGCGCGCTGGCTCGTCGCCGTGGTGCGACCGAGCTGGCCGCGGTCGGCACCTGCGTGATGTTGGTCCTCACATCGTGTGGCTCCGACTCCGACGCCGTAACCGTCCCATCGGCCGAGGTCACGACTGCGGCAACTGATGCGCTCGTCGACAGCACACCTGCGACGGACCCACCTGCGACCGATCCACCGGCCACCGACCCTGCAGCGACCGTCGCACCGACGACCACCGAGGCAACCGCCGATCCGATCGTGGTCGAGGGCACGACGACCGAGCCGGAGGACCAGATGGGCGAGGGAAAGGCGGGGCCTGATGGCAGCGTCCCGTACTACAACCTCAAGGTGTGCGACGGGGCCTCGTCGGTGAGGGCAACGCCGTGGGCTCCTACGTGAAGCGCGTCTTGTGGCCAGCGGTCGTGGCAGTTCGCCGACAGATAGTAGCACTTGTGCTATCATGGGTGGAATGATCACCGTGGGCCTTCGCGAACTTCGTCAGGATGCATCCGACCTCGTGCGACGGGTCCAGGATGGAGAGGAGATCGAGATCACGGTTGCTGGTCGTCTCGCCGCTCGTCTGGTCCCCGCCGCTCCGCGACGATGGCAGAGATGGGTCGATATCGCAGGCCTGTTCGCCGGTCGACCCGACCCAGACTGGGACCGCGACCGCGACCTGATTGATCAGTCCGTGGCGAATCCGTGGGAGCGCGACGATGAAGGCAATTCTTGACACCAGCGTGTTGCTCGCCACCAATGTCCCCGAGCTAGAGGGGGAACTCGCGATCAGTGCCGCCTCACTGGCCGAGTTGCATTTCGGCGTACTCGTCACAGCTGACGCGGCTATTCGGGCCGAGCGACTTCGAAGGCTCTCGGACCTCCAACGCAGTTTCGATGCGTTACCGGTCGACGACGAGGTGGCGGCCAGTTATGGGCAACTTGCTGCTGCAGTCGCCGGCAGCGGCCGCCAACCGCGCTCGCGGGTGATGGACCTGTTGATCGCGGCGACAGCGCACGCCCACGCTGCTCGCCTGTACACCCGCAACGCCGCAGACCTCGTCGGGATCGAGCACCTCGTCGACATCGTTGCAGTGTGAGATTCGAACCCGATGCGAAATCGAGCGAGTTGACTGGCTCGATAGCCACCCATAACAAAGCCAGAGATTCGCGGCCACCGACAACTGCGTGACGAGCACCGAACGCCGCCTCGGTGTCATCCGCGACCCGCCGAAGATTGGGCCGACTTCTGCCGGCAACGTGTGTCCGTCAGCCGGCGGCAGGGGCACTTGCGCGGATCGCTTCGGGTCCGGGCGTCAGGCCCGTGGTGGGGATGCTCTGTTGAACCCGCCCCCTGCGCCAAGATGACGACCATGGCCTATCGATCCATGACAGATGAGGAGTGGCCGGCGTTCCTCGTCGCCGAAGCTCGGCCGGCGGTGCTGGCCACGGTGCGCCGTGATGGCAGACCGCACGCGGCACCCATCTGGATCGACTTCGACGACGGCTCCGTCTGGTTCAACACCGGCGCCGACACGATCAAGGGCCGCAATCTGGCACGTACCGGCGCGGCAACGATCTGCGCGCAAGATGATCGACCGCCATTCTCCTTCGTCATGGTGGAAGGGACCGTCGAGCTCATCGATGACATCGACCTCGTGCGGACGTGGGCCGCTCGTATCGGTGGCCGCTACATGGGTCGTGACCGCGGCGAGGAGTACGGCGCACGCAACGGAGTCCCCGGCGAACTGCTCGTCAAGCTCACACCGACCAACATCGTGAGCGCCGTCGACGTCGCCAGCTGACAGAACTGCTCGCAGCGGTCCCAGCGCGCTCCTTCCCCGCGGCAGGGGACGCGCTCAGATCGGATGAGCTGTGCGCGATGGTGCCTTGCATTCTGCGCTCCTAGCGAATCGGCGCTACTTGTCGTTGCCGGGCGGCTGTGGCCTAGCCGCGGTATGGGACGCGCTCAGGTCAGTTCGTGTGGTGATGGCATGAGTTGTGCCGACCGAGCGGCTCACATCGCTGGCGGGGTGCCTCCGGTGTGCGCATACGTCTTGCACGTGATCCACCAGCGGCCGTCGATACGACAGACGGTGAAGTAGTCGACGAAGTCGCAGCCGAAGTAGTCCGTCTCGACCAGCACGGCGACTCCTGCGTCGCCGACGATGTCGACGGTGCGGATGTCCCACGTGTAGTTGGGTCCGGCGAGACTTGGATTGGCCTCCACGAGCGCTGTGAAGTCGGTGATGGGTTCGTAGGTGGGCATGTCGTCGCCGATGTGCCCGAACATGTGGGCCAGCGGATGGAATGCCTGGCGCATCTTGTCGCCGTCGCCGTTCGAACCTTCGACGTACAGCTGGATCAGCGCTCGGACGTCGGCGATGTCCTGCAGATGGCTCACAGTCATGGTGTTCTCCCTCTGGCTCGTTCGTGAAGTTGTGAACAGAAGTTTCTCACACGCTGACAGGGGTCGAATCCGGCACGGCGGCTCCGGCCATTGTGCCGAGTCAGTCGGGCGCGCCGGGCAACGACTACTTCCGGCCGTAGTTCCCATCTCCGGGCACCATCGGCGCGGGGTAAGCGGCTCCGGAGCGCAGAACCTTCTCCGTCGTCAACGCCGAACGCGCAAACCGCGATGGAGTCGCTCGCTGATCCGGCGACCTCTCCGCTCGAGTGTTCTGTTGGCTGGCGGAGGCAAGTACGACGTCGCGTTGGTCGACGCAATGTTCCGTCAACCACTTGTGAACAGACCACACCCACAGTTGGCCCGAAGGCACCGGCGGGGCGCGATGATGGAGCTTGTGCAGAACCGTGTGACGCCGAAGGTGACCGTGGAGTTTGGTCGTGGCTAAGCGTCACGAGAGGGAACTGAAGAACACCGGTTACGAAATCTTTATCGGGTTCCTGTCGGTCCTGTCGATCGTCAACATCGTCTTAGTCTTCGCATTCGACGACCCGAATCTCGACATAGTCCTTCAGGTGATGAGCGGGCTGCTGATCATCATCTTCCTCGCTGACTTCGGATACCGGCTGTTGACGTCCACTTCGAGATCTCGTTACTTCTTTCGACAGTTCGGGTGGGCCGATCTCCTGGCCTGCGTACCTATCGAGCCGTTCAAGGTGTTCCGGATCTTCCGTGTCATCAGAGTTTCTCATCTCCTGCGCGAGCACGGCACAAGGAGGATCTTGCGCAGCTTGATCAAGGATCGTGCCGGCAGTGCACTCCTCACGTTGCTGCTGATGGGCATCCTGGTGCTCGAGTTCGGAAGCCTTGCGATTCTCTACATCGAGCAGGACGTGGACGGCGCCAACCTGACGACCGGGGGCGACGCGATCTGGTACGTCCTCGTCACCATTTCCACCGTTGGTTATGGCGACCGTTACCCAGTGACGAACGCAGGTCGACTGGTTGGTGCGATGATCATCCTCGTCGGCGTCGGCATCTTCGGTACGTTCACGGGCTATCTCGCAAACCTCTTCTTGACGCCACCTGAATCAGTGGCCCCGACGGAACCGGCGATTGCGGGTAGCGACTCCAACGAACGAATCGAGTCTCTCAAGTCGCTCGTGGCCGAGCAGCGAGCAGCGCTCGACAAGATCGAACGATTGCTCAGCCCTCCTCACTGAAGACAGTCAGCACGACGTTTCCCGTTTTCTGCTCGGTTTCCACGTACCGGGTCGCTTCGACGACCTGCTCGAGCGGATAGCACCGATCGATCACCGCCTTGTACTTGCCCTGGTCGATCAGATCCTTCAGGTAGAGCACCTCTGCCTTGGTGTAGGTCGGGATCGGAAAGATCACCTTCTTGCTCCCGACGACCTTCGTCACGAGTGCCAGCACCGGGTTCTGCCAGAGGAAGCCGAGATCGGAGGACGCGAAGATGCCATCCTCTCTGAGCGCGCCCTTGCAATGCCGGAACGAGTCCTTGCCGACAGCATCGAGGATCACGTCGTAGCTGCCGTCGTTGGTCACGTAGTCATGTGTGGTGTAGTCGACGACCTTGTCAGCACCCAATGCTCTCACGATCTCGACGTTCTTGGTGTCGCACACAGCGGTCACTTCGGCGCCGAAGTGCTTCGCGAGTTGCACCGCCGCTGTGCCGATCGAGCCGGATGCACCGTAGATCAAGATCCTTTGGCCCGGTTCCACGTTTGCCTGCTTCATGTACATCAGCGCCAGGACGACCCCGTCGCAAACGGCAGCGGCTTCCTCGAACGTCATCTTGGTCGGCATCGCCGCCAGCGGCGCGTCCTGCGACATACACAGGTACTCGGCGTGAGCGCCAAGCTTGTTGGCGTTGACACCGAACACACGGTCCCCAACCGCGAATTGGGTGACCGTCGCGCCGATCGATTCCACCACTCCGGAGAACTCGCTACCGAGGATCTTCTGCTTCGGCGTGAACAGCCCGCTGAAGAACCGGACGATGAACGGCTTCGCGCTGCGGACGCCGCAGTCGGATCGGTTGACGGTCGTCGCATGGACCCTGACGAGGACTTCGTCATCACCCGGCACCGGTCGCGGCACCTCCTCGAGACTCAGGACATCGGGACTCCCGTACCTCTCATACACAACTGCTTTCATCACTTCCCCTTTCTGATCTGCTGAGGCCGCCGAATCGGTCCGCCGTGCTTCCAGGCCCGCCCCGCCCGGAACAATTCGGCGGGTTTACCCCCGGCCGATCCGGGGCGAGCTCGCCTTCCCGTCGGGATGACCCATCCGTCCTCGGCGACGATGCTGCGCCGAAAGTTCGCGCCGTCGAGTTGGACATCCCAGACCTCTTCGTACACGGCACGCAATTCGGCCAACGTGAACGTCGGCCCGACGAACGCTGTCGCGACGCCCGAGACCTCGAGCTCGACGCGTACCCGGGCGAGCGCATCTCGAACGATCTGCAAGTGATCGAAGGCCAGCTCGATCGTTCCGTTCAGCACGTCCGACACCGGGAACAGTGACGCGTCGTCCGCGTCGGTCCCGGCAACGACAGGGCCGACGTCACGCATCACAGCCAGGTAGGCCACCGTCACGACGTTCATCCGGGGATCGCGGCCAGGATCGCCGTATGCGCCGAACTGGGTGGGCAGCTTTGCTGCGTCGACGCCGGTCTCCTCGACCAACTCCCGTTTCGCTGCTTGATCGAGCGTTTCGTCGGGGAGCTTGAAGCCGCCGGGAATCGCCCACATGCCGGCGAACGGGGCCTGACCGCGACGGACGAGCAACACGCTCAGTACGCCGTCGGCCATGGTCAGGATCACGATGTCGACCGTTACCGCAAAGGCTGGGAACTGAGACGGGTTGTATCCGGGCGGTGCCTGTGCCTGCGTTGTTCGTGTCGTCATGACTGTTACCGTACCACACGGTTACAGTCCTGTCGACCTAAAGTTGTGCCCGAACCAGATGCACCGGATCTCCGACACGGATGGTGCCCGGGTGGATCACGGCTGCGTTGAGTGCAAGCTTGCCGTTAAACCGTCGGATGATGTCCTTGAGGACCTCACGATCGACCGCCAGCGTGTCGGGGTCGACAGTGGTCATCGGGCATCGACCCCGGAGCGAGTCGAGATCGATGACGACTTCGCCGATGTGTAGTTCGGCGCCGGGCCAATCAGTCTCACCCATTCCGTCGACGCCGTCGATCACGATGTTGGGGCGAAGGCGACGGGGATCACGGCCGAACTCTGCAATCGCGCCGTCCGTGGCGACGAGCAGGGGAAGGATGTCGAAGCGCTCCGGCCCATCGAAGCGAGCGAGCATCGCGTCCGGTCCGGCAGCCGAGCGAACGCGATCAAGCACGCCCGGCGATGTCCAC
>JANOEM010000414.1:0-7093 GCA_031413195.1 Actinomycetes bacterium | reverse complement strand
GAAGCGGCCATCGCTTTGGTCGAAGCAGGCGCTGACATCAAATCCGTTGATCGCCGCAGCAACTCTCCGCTGCACATCGCGGCTCAGATGGGACAGGTGGAATTGGACCCTCGCCCGGTTTGGCGCCCTGGGCCATCTTGATCTGCAGATCGTCGGCATTGACGAGGTACTCACTCGTCACGCCGAATCGCCCGCTCGCAACCTGCTTGATGCTGCTGCGCCGGCGCGGATCGACGAGGCGGTCGGCATCCTCGCCACCCTCGCCGGTGTTGCTCTTGGCACCGATCGAGTTCATCGCGATCGCCAAAGTCTCGTGAGCTTCGGCGCTGATGCTGCCGTAGCTCATTGCACCTGTCGAGAATCGCTTGACGATGTCCGAGACAGACTCGACTTCGTCGATCGGCAACGGCTCGCGATCCCCCAAGCGAATGTCGAACAGCCCACGAAGAGTGGCCAGTCGCTTGGATTGATCGTTGACCAGCGACGTGTACTGCTTGAAGATGTCGTAGCGCTTGGCACGTGTCGCGTGCTGCAGCTTGAACACCGTCTCCGGGTTGAACAAGTGGACTTCGCCTTCGCGACGCCACTGGTACTCACCACCGAGTTCGAGCTTGCGGTGGGCGCGCTCTTGGGGGCGACTCGGGTGGGCATGAGTGTGACGCGCCGCGACCTCGACTGCTACCTCGTCGAGACCGATCCCACCGAGGCGGCTCACAGTTCCCGTGAAGTACTCGTCGACGAGTTCGCGACCGAGCCCGATCGCTTCGAAGATCTGCGCACCCGTGTAGGACGCGACGGTGCTGACGCCCATCTTCGACATCACTTTCAGCACGCCCTTGCCGCTGGCCTTGATGAAGTTCTTGACAGCCTTGTGGGGATCCATTCCCCCCAGTCCGTTGAGGTCTTCGCGGATCATGTCCTCGATCGATTCGAACGCGAGGTACGGATTGATCGCTCCGGCGCCGTAGCCGATCAGAAGCGCCATGTGATGCACCTCGCGGGCATCGCCACACTCGACGACGAGGCCGACCTGGGTGCGCTTCTTCTCGCGAACGAGATGATGGTGGATGGCCGCTGTGAGCAGCAGTGAAGGAATCGGCGCCAATGCCTCGTCGCTGTTCCGATCGCTGAGGACGATGATCCTTGCGCCCTCGTCGATCGCCTTGCTCGCTTCGTGACGGATCATGTCGAGAGCACGTTTGAGTGCCAGCCCCCCGCCGTTGACCCGGTAGAGGCCGCTGAGGGTGACCGCCTTCAGTTCGGGGTACGTGTTGTCGTCGTTGATATGGATGATCTTGGCCAACTCGTCGTTGTCGATCACCGGAAACGGAAGCACGAGCTGACGGCAGCTCTCCGGGCCAGGTTCGAGCAGGTTGTGCTCGGGGCCGACCGTGGTACCGACGGCCGTGACGACCTCTTCCCGAATCGCGTCGAGCGGAGGGTTGGTGACCTGCGCGAACAACTGGACGAAGTAGTCGAACAGAAGACGCGGGCGTTCGCTGAGAACGGCGATCGGCGTGTCGGTGCCCATTGACCCGATCGGCTCGGCGCCGACCTTGGCCATCGGGGCGACGATGATCTTCAGTTCCTCATGCGTGTATCCGAACACCTGCTGACGTCGCAGCACGCTGGTATGGCTGAACACGACATGCTCGCGCTCGGGGAGTTCGTCGAGTTCGACAAGGCCATCGGCCAGCCATGTCTCGTACGGGTGTTGATCCGCGAGCATCGACTTCATGTCGCCGTCGGACACGATCCGACCTGCGGCGGTATCGACCAGGAACATCCGACCGGGTTGGAGGCGGCCCTTCTCGACGATCTTGGCGGGGTCGATCTCGATCACGCCGGACTCGCTTGCAAGGACAACAAGGTCGTCATCAGTCACCCAGTAGCGGCCCGGGCGAAGGCCGTTTCGGTCGAGCACCGATCCAATCACCGTGCCATCCGTGAATGCGACGCTGGCGGGTCCGTCCCACGGTTCCATCAGCGACGAGTGAAAGCGGTAGAACGCCCGCTTCTTCGGATCCATAATGGTGTTGTTCTCCCACGCCTCCGGAATCATCATCAACATCGCGTGGGGCAGTGACCGTCCCGCAAGGTGGAGCAACTCGAGCACCTCGTCGAAGGTCGCTGAGTCGGATGCGCCTGGCGTACAGATCGGAAAGGCCCGCTCGAGACCCGGTAACAGATTGCTGTCGAGCAGCGCCTCGCGGGTACGCATCCAGTTGCGGTTGCCCTGGACGGTGTTGATCTCGCCGTTGTGGGCGATGTAGCGGTATGGGTGTGCGAGGGGCCACGAGGGGAAGGTGTTGGTACTGAACCTGCTGTGCACCAGCGCAATCGCGCTCTCCATCCGGTGATCGTCGAGATCAGGGAAGAAAAGAGCCAACTGGGGGGTCGTGAGCATTCCCTTGTACACCAGGGTGCGACTGCTGAGCGAGGGAAAGAACGTGCTCTGCTCGATCGGCAGTTCGTGCTCGATCCGCTTCCGAGCGATGAATACCCGCCGGTCGAGGTCGATGCCGGCTGCAGAGGTCTGTCCAATCGCTTCATGTTCAGCGATGAACAGGTGTTTGAACGTTGGCATCGCGGCCCGAGCCGTCGTGCCGAGGCAGTCAGGTCGCACCGGCACATCGCGCCAGCCCACAACGCGTAAGCCCTCGTCCGCGATGATGGCCTCGATCGATGCCATCGCCTTTTCGGCCGAGCCGAGGTCAGCCGGCAGAAAGGCCATTCCCACTGCGAAGTGGCCCACCTCGGGCAGTTCGAAGCCGGCGACAGCACGCAGAAAGGCATCGGGCACCTGGATCAGAATTCCTGCACCGTCGCCGGTGTCGGCCTCGGCTCCGGTTGCACCACGATGCTCCATGTTGCACAGCGCGCCCATCCCCATCGAGACGATGGCCCGGCTCGGCACGCCTTTGATGTGTGCGACGAAACCGACGCCACAGGCGTCGTGTTCGAAGCTCTGGTCGTACAGCCCAAAGGGCGCGGGCCGCGAGGCCAATGAATTGTTCGGTTGCATCGTCCACATCCACAGAAGTCGTAGGGCTTGGGTGGACGCTCGGGACGACGCTGGCCCGAACGGTTGCGAGCATGTTACGCGATTGCGCGCAGATCGCCAACACAGTTTTCGCCACGGCGAGGGCATGGTACATTTCTGCCATGGGTGTTCGCCATATTGTTACCATTGACCGGGCCGGGCGGGTCGTCGTGCCGAAAGCGCTCCGAGACGAGCTTGCTGTAGCGGCCGGTCAACCGCTCGACGCTGAAGTCCGAGATGGCCGCCTCGAGATCACGCCTCGCCCATTCGAAGCGGATCTAGTCGAAGCAGACGGTCTCCTGATCATTACCCCCCGAGAAGCGGCGCCCCCGATGACCGCCGACGACGTTCGGGCCGTTCTCGAATCCGTCCGACGGTGATCGAATCGGCGGTCGACACATCAGTGGTCGTTGCCGGTCTGTGTTCCTGGCATCCCGATCACGAAGCGGCCAAAGCGGTACTGGTCACTCGACCGATCGCGCTTGCCCATGTACTCGTCGAGAGTTACGCGGTGTTGACTCGTCTCCCGGCTCCTCGCCGGCTGGAGCCACAATTGGTGCTTGCTGCACTCGAACGCCTCTTCCCCGCCAAGCCGGTAGGGCTCCCTGGCGCAGCGACGATGAGTCTGCTCCAACGACTCGCGCCCCATGGCATCGCCGGCGGCGCCACGTATGACGCCCTGGTTGCTGAATCCGCGCGCAAGGCAGGAACTCGGCTGTACTCCCTCGACAGCCGCGCCCGTCAAACCTATGAATCGATCGGGGTCGAGGTTGTCTGGGTCGATGCGACCTCGACCCTGGACGACCGCCGTTGATCTACTCCGAGAAACTGGCGGGGTCCGAGAAGCCGGCGGGGTCCGAGAAGCCGGCGGGACGGTTCTCGAAGTTGGACATCACTGCCTCGACCTGGTTCGGGCGCCCGATCAACGACCCGATGACTCGCCGTTCCTCGGCGAACTGTTCAGCTGCACCGGCATTGACGATCCGGTTGAAGAGCTCTTTCGCGCCGCGGACCGCATCCGGGCTGCGTCCGGCGATCTCGGCGGCCATCGCCAACGCGTCCTCGCGAGGGGTGTCGCTGAGCCGGGTCACGAGCCCCAATTCGAACGCTTCGGTGCCGCTGATCACCCTCGCTGTAAAGGTGAGCTCCTTGGCGACGTCTGGGCGGACGAGGCGGGCGAGGACCTGCGTGCCGGTCATGTCCGGGACGAGGCCCCAATGAACCTCACGAACCGACATCTTGGTGTCGGGGTGCACGATCCGGATGTCGGCACCCAGTGCGATCTGGATGCCTCCTCCGAGCGCATGTCCATGGACTGCTGCGATGACAGGGACCGGGATCTCCTGCCATACCCATGACACCTGCTGGCCGAGATGGGTGATTCGACCGGATTGCATCGAGCCGGGGCTGCCATCGGCGGTTATGGCCTCGGCGGTGATCGCCTCGTCGACCTTCTCCGACCGATCGCCTCCGCCCGCCATCGATTGAAACGAGCTGAAATCCAGACCTGCGCAAAACGACGGTCCCTCGCCCGACAACACGACGGCGCGAACGCCCGCTTCCGTCTTGAGCCGCTCCCCCGCTTCGGCGAGCGCGAGAAACATCGCGTTGTCCAATGCGTTTCGCTTCTCGGCGCGGTTCATTCGCACATCTGCGACGCCGTCGGTGATCGAAATCGTTACTCGTTCTGGCACTCGTTCTGGCATGGGCGCAAGTCTCGCAGAACCCCGCGGATGGTCCCTGGTCGTGGGTCTCGGCCTCGACCGGATCAGTTCTTGCCCGCTTGCAACGTGAACGAAGCCGCAGGCCGTTCGGGTCGATCGAAGGTCACGACATCACTCAGCCTGGCACCCTCGTGACATGCTGCACGGATGAGACTGAACCTTTCCGCCGATGAAGTACTGACAACGACCCGGTCCGTTCGTAAGCGGCTCGATTTCGAACGCCCGGTCGAGCGCAGCGTGGTTGAGGAGTGCCTCGAGATCGCGCTGCAGGCCCCGACTGGTTCGAACACCCAGGGATGGCATTGGATCGTGGTCGAAGACGCCGCCAAGAAGCAGGCCATCGCCGATATCTACAAGGCCAACTTCTCGATCTACGCGAACATGGCCCGAACCACCTACCCCGAAGGCGACCTGCGTGGCGAGCAGGCCGGTCGTGTCACGGAATCTGCTGTGTACCTCACCGAGAACTTCCACCGGGTACCACTGCTACTCATCCCTGCGATCAGCGGCCGCCTCGACAACCTGCCGGCGTTCGCGGCCGCCAGCGTGTGGGGTTCGTTGCTGCCCGCGGTCTGGAGCTTCATGCTCGCCGCCCGCGAACGGGCCCTCGGCTCGGCCTGGACAACGATCCACCTGATGAACGATGGTGAGAAGCAGACTGCGGAAATCCTCGGCATTCCATTCGACTCCGTCACCCAGGCCGGCTTGTTCCCGATCGCCTACACCATCGGCACCGATTTCAAGGCCGCCAAGCGCTTGCCCCTCGACCCTGTACTGCATTGGGATCAATGGTGAGTTCGGAGGGCCGCGACGCCGACTACGCGCGGCAGCATGGTATTTCCTATCTGTTCGATTGGGGCCTCGATGGCCTCGAGTCGCTTACTCGCGGTGCCGACGTCGTTCGTCATCGTCGACGTCCTCCGATTCAGCTCGGCGGTCTCGGCGGCTCTCGAGGGTGGTTCCATCGTCTTGCCCTACCCGTGGGCCACCGACGAACTCGACACCGCCGACAGAGATGACTACGCCGCAGCGCGTCACGCAACGGTTGCCGGCACGGCACGCTATCGAGACGTCGAGAACCGCAAACTGAATGTGTCAACCGAACACTTCTGTGCGATCGAGGCATTCAGTTCGGCAACGACCGAAGCTTCGGTTCAGTCGACCAGGCGCATGCCCGACGGCGAGATCGACGGCTCGGCGTGGGGCAGTTCGACCACGAACTCAGTGCGGTGGGCCGGAAAGATGTGTTGCGATAACAACACCGGGGTGCCGTCGACGTCGGTCGTGAGGCGCTCGCAACGAAGCACGGGCGAGCCAACCGGCACTCCCAGCAGCCCGGCGTCCTCACTGCCAATCGCGTCGGCACCGATCGTCTGGGTCGCCCCACGCAAGCGCACGCCGAGCAGTTCGTAGAAGGGCGACCGCTCCACATCTCGGCGCGACAGGTGCTCACCGAGCGATGCGGGGCACCACACCGTGACGACGGCGAACGGCTCACCGTCGGCCAGGTTGACCCGTTTGACTTGCAAGACCTGATCTGTTCCGAGGGCTGCACGAACCCGCCCGGTTGCCTCGACAAACGCGAACTCGATCACCCGCCGTTGGGCGACGACACCGCTTTCGGCAAGTTGCCCCTCAATCGTGCCGAGTTGGCCAAGGGTCTGGCGGAGCGGTTCCCGTGCCACGAACCAGCCGAACCCCTGGCGGGCCGCTAGCAATCCGTCGTCTCGCAGTGTCTCGAGCGCTCGTCGAATAGTCACTCGGCTGGCATCGAACTCGGCCGACAACTCCGCCTCGCTCGGAAGCACCCTGCCCCCGGCATAGGAACCCGCTCGTACTCGCTCTCGCAGCACGTCGGCGATCTGTTGATAGCGAATCGTTCTCATCTGAACCCCCTATCTCGTGATTTGGCTGCCTTGTGATTTGGCTTCCTCGTGATTTGGCTGACTTGTGATTTGCCTACCCGGCGGGCAGAACTTGTATTATAGTTGTCTACATACAGCTGGGTTGCACGGGCAGCTCGCAGCGAAGGGACGAGGACTCAGATGGCCGTCACCGCAGGAACCCCGATCGAACTCGTCCAGGGCGTCTATGCCGGGCTGACGGCTCGGTGCGAGGCCGGCCGCCAACGGCTCGGTCGGCCGCTGACCTTGACGGAGAAGATCCTGATCAACCACCTGGTCGATCCTGGCGAAGCGATCGAGCGTGGGGTGACATACAACGACTTCAACCCTGACCGCGTTGCGATGCAGGACGCCACGGCGCAGATGGCACTACTGCAGTTCATGACTGCCGGTCTGCCCGAGGCAATGGTCCCCAGCACCGT
>JANOEM010000413.1:0-2447 GCA_031413195.1 Actinomycetes bacterium | reverse complement strand
TGATCGCGCTCACCGAAATTCCCCAGGTGTGCTCATCGAAATTCCCCACCTGTGAGGTGGGGTCAAGTTAGCGGTTGGCGGGTGCCGGTGGTGGTTCGGCGGAGTGTGTCGGTGCGGGCGTGGTGGTCTCGGAGGCGGTAGCTGTCGCCGTCGAGGTTGAGCACGACGGAGCGGTGCAGGAGCCGGTCGAGCATGGCGGCGGCGACAGTGGTGTCACCGAGGATCTCGCCCCAGCCGGCGACGCCGCGGTTGGTGGTGATCACGATCGATGTCTTCAGGTAGCGCTGCGACACGACTTGGAACAACGCTGAGGCAGCTTCCTCGGGCAGCGGCAGGTAGCCGAGTTCGTCAATCACGAGCAGGGTGGGTCCGGCAAAGAATCGCATGGTGGTCGCCCATCGTCCTTCGATCGCAGCGCGGTGGCAGCGGGCGGCGAGATCGGCGGCGGTGGTGAAGTAGGTGCGGTAGCCAACGGTGGCGGCTTGTCGTGCGAGGCCGACGGCGAGGTGTGTTTTTCCGACGCCGGGCGGTCCGATCAGCAGCACGTTGGTGGCGGTCTCGAGGTAACGGCAGGTGCCGAGCTCGTTGATCAACGTGCGGTCGACGCCGGGTTGGGCGTCGAAGTCGAAGTCTTCCAACGTCGCTGGTGTGGGTAGGCAAGCGAATCGGAGTCGGCCGACGAGGCGGCGGGCTTGGGCGGTGTCGACCTCGATCGCCAGCAGCCGTTCCAACGTTGCGGTGACGGTCAACTTCTCGTCGAGTGCTTCGTCGAGCACGCGTGGGAGTGCCTCGGCGCAGGCGTCGAGTTTCAACACCGTCAGGTGTGTCTTCAACGTCTGATAGAGCGACGCCTGAGCCTGTGTTGACGGCACCCGAGCGCCGGTGGTGGTGGATGGTTTGGTCATGTGAGTGTGTTCCTTCCGTTGGCCGCTTTCGCGTATGCGCTGAGATCGACGACGGTGCCGTCGGCGCAGTCCTTGTTGGTGCTGGTCCCGGTGATCGCAGCGGCCGCAGCACGCGCTGCTGTGCCGGGTGGGATGCGTTGCTTGCGCCGGTGCGGCGCCGAGCTGGTCGCGGCGGTCATCGCCGCGAGGTCAAGCGCAGTGACGTGTCCGTGATCGCGGACTGTTGCTCCGGCGCCGGGTGTGGCGAGGTGGTGGCGGGCGACCACGATCCCTGATGGGGTGGCGACATCGATGAAAGGTGAGCCGAGCTGCCAGGTCACGTTCACGGTCGTGCCGGCGAGTTCTGGCGGGGTCGAGTAGCGGTTCCCGCGGAACGCAACCAACGCCTGCGCGGTGACCTTGCGCGCGACGGTGAGCGATGCCGGGAATGGGGCCGGCGGGACCCGCAGCCGTTCGTTGGTGGCGTGGACGGCGACCGTTGCGCGTTGGTCGTCGATGACGCGTCGGCGGGCATCGCCGACACGTTCGCAGAACCGGTCCAACGATGCTTGCGCGTCAGCGATGCTGATGTCGTCGGGCAAGGTCCGCCACCAGCGTTGCGCCGCAGTGTCGTTGGCCTTCTCGACGACACCTTTGCGGTTCCCGCGCCGTGGCGGACAGATCGCAACCGACACCGCGTAGTGCTTGGCGACACCGGCGAACGATGCCGTGACCTTGCCCGAGGTGGGATGGCAGACCGTGGCCATCCGATCGAAGCGCCACACCCTCGTCAACCCGCCCAGGGAGCGGGTGATCTGGTCCAGGGCGTCGATGGTGTGCGGCTGATCCTTTGACTCAGCGAGGCAGCCGCGCCACTTTCCTGAGTGTGCGAGGGCGCCGACGAACAACGACGCGTTCGCACCCCAACCCCATGCCGCTGGCGGGTTCGGCAGATCGACCCAGTCCCACTGGGTTTCGTCGCCGGCAGGGTGATCGATGATCGCGACTGGGCGGCCCTTGGCCGCCGAGCATCGTTCGCACGGCGGGCGCAACGAACGCTGTCGGAGTTGGCGGGTGAACGTCGGATACGACTGCACGAAGCCGAGCGCGACGATCTCGTCGAACAACGTCATCGCCCACAAATGCGGATCCTCGAGCAACCGCTCGCGGCAATAGTGCGCGTACGCGTCGAACCCGGACACCCCGTCTGTCGCGCGTACCCCAGCGACGCGTTCGCCATTCAAATAGGAGCGGATCGTCTTGCGGTCATGGCCGAGATGGCGGGCGATCGCCGAGATCGACCAGCCTCTCTTGCGGAGCGCGTGAGCGTCCACATCATCCTCCTGTGTGAGCATGGAACAGGGCTCCCTCGTTGGCTTGCTTGTTGTCGAAGACAGCAGCCTTGAGGGAGCCCCACCTCATGTGGTGGACCTCACAGGGGTGGGGAATTTCAGTGAGCAGGTCTGGGGAGATTCACCTGAGCGTGATCAGCGGAACGCGTCGACCTCGACGTCCAACTTGGCGCAGATCCGTGACACCTGCGACTTGGAGATCCCTGAGTCG
>JANOEM010000412.1:0-8367 GCA_031413195.1 Actinomycetes bacterium | reverse complement strand
ATCGGCGACCTGCTCCACTTCCTCCAACAGGTGCGACGAAAAGAGCACCGTCCGGCCTTCATCGGCGATGGCGCGCACAGCCCCCTGTACGCGATCCGCGAGTCGTTCGTGCACCACGACCTCGATCTTGCGGAACCCGTTAACGCTCTCGGGGTCGCATCGGTGGTGTTCTGGGTGCTGGTCATCATCATCTCGATCAAGTACCTGATGTTGGTGATGCGGGCCGACAACAACGGCGAAGGAGGAATCCTGGCCCTGACCGCGATGGTGATGCCGAAGGGCAAGATGAGCCAGCGCACCGCGTTGGTGGTGACACTCGGGGTGTTCGGCACGGCGCTGCTCTACGGCGACGGTCTGATCACGCCGGCCATCTCTGTGCTCAGCGCCGTCGAAGGGCTCGGGCGGGTCTCCACTGGTTTCAACGACCTCGTCGTCCCGATCGCGGCGGTCATCCTGGCCCTGCTGTTCCTGGTCCAAAAGCGTGGTACCGGCGGGATCGGGCGGGTGTTCGGCCCGATCATGGTCGTCTGGTTCACCGTGCTCGGCATCCTCGGTTTGCGCCAGATCAGCCACATGCCCAGCGTGTTCAAGGCGATCAACCCGATCTATGCGATTGACTGGTTCCGTTTCGATCCGCTCAACTCGTTCCTCACGATGGGCTCGATCTTCCTTGTCGTGACCGGTGGAGAAGCGCTGTACGCCGATATGGGCCACTTCGGGCGCCGTCCGATCCAGTGGACCTGGTATGGACTGGTGATGCCGGCGCTGCTGCTCAACTACTTCGGCCAGGCAGCGATGATTCTTCGCAATCCCGAGATCGAGTTGAGAAACCTCTTCTACGAAATGGCTCCGAAATGGGCGACCGTGCCGCTGGTGGTGCTTGCGACGATGGCGGCGGTCATTGCCTCGCAGGCACTCATCTCGGGTGCGTTTTCGCTCACGGTGCAGGCCGTGCAGTTGGACTACTTCCCGAGACTCCAGATCCGTCACACGTCTTCGGACCACCGTGGCCAGGTCTACGTACCGCTGGTCAACTGGGCGTTGATGATCGGTTGTATCGGTCTGGTGATCGTCTTCAAGACGAGCAGCAACCTTGCCGCTGCATACGGAATCGCGGTCACCACCACGATGGCTGTGACCACGCTGATCTTCTACGAGATGACGGTGCACCGTTGGCGGTGGTCCCGTGCGAAGGCCTTGGCGGTCTGCGTCCCGCTGATGATCGTCGACTTGACCTTCCTCGGCGCGAACATCCCCAAGATCCCCGCTGGTGGCTGGTTCCCGCTCGTCGTTGCGGTCGGGTTGCTGGTCCAGATGACGACCTGGCGCAAGGGACGCGAGTTGGTCGCAGCCCGTATCCAGCGCGGCGAGCGCGACATCGATGCGGTGCTCGACGAGTACCGCAACGTCCCACGCGTTCCGGGGATCGCAGTGTTCATGTTCAAGGATCTCGGCAAGGCACCACCGGCGCTGGTGAACAACCTTCGCCACAACAAGGTGTTGCACCGCACGACGATGATCGTTGCGGTCGAGACGGTCGAAGCGCCGCGGGCCGCGCCAGGTGAACGCAGCGAGGTGACCCTGGTCTCGCCGGGGGTCTACCAGGTGCTGCTCAGGTTCGGGTTCATGGAGGAACCCGACGTCCTGGCTGCGCTATCGGAACTCGAGATCCGCGGTCTCCACATCGACTTCGATGCCACCACGTTCTTCCTTGGCCGCGAATCGATCGTCGCGGGCGAACTACCCGGGATGTGGACCCCCCGGGAGCAACTGTTCGTGTTGCTGAACCGCGGGGCTGACAGTGCGGGTCGTTTTTTCAATCTGCCCAACGATCGCGTCTTCGAAGTCGGTTCGAACGTCGACATCTGACAGCGCCCGGTTCGGCTCGGGCCGACTGGTCATGACGGCCCCGACGATCACGATGCCCATCCCTGCAATGGCTGTTCTGTGCAGTTCGTCACTCCGGAAGGTGACTCCCAGGATCGTGCCGACGATCGGTGTGAAGAAGATCCCGATCATGCCTCGCACCGGTCCTGCACGGTGCAGCAACACCCCGTACATCGCAAAGGCCAAGCCTGTGCCGACACCACCGAGGGCCAGGAGAGCACCGCCGGCCGCCCACGTGAACTCGCTGCTTCGAAGCCCGTTGAGACCGAGCGGTAGCGACCACAACACGCCGAAGATCTGGATCCAGAGCATCGTGGGGAGTGCGCCGTACTTGAACTGCATCGGCCGAGCCACGTTCGCCGCAATCGCGTAGCAGACGAGCGCGACCAGCAGCAGCACGACTCCCTTGGTATCTGCACCAGCGCCCTCGCCGATCGACGCGACAGAGATCATCATGATGCCGATGCCGCCGATGATGACTGCCGCCATCCGGAACGCACTCGGCATGACCCGGGTGAACATCGCGGTGACGACGGCAGTCACGATCGGCAGCCCACCATTCAGCATTCCGGTGATCGAGGTGTTCACCGTTTGCTCGGCGATCGGGTAGAGCAGGAACGGCACGGCCATCCAGCAGATGCCGAGGAACACGAACCGTGGCCAATCTACTCGAGCGATCCGTCGCCGCGCCTGGCGAAATGCGCCGAGCGCAATTGCACCGAACAGGCAGCGAGCCAGCGGCACGACCGTGACGTCGACGTAATCGATCGCGATAGCGATCCACAGGAACGAACTCCCCCAGATCAGTGCGATCAGAACCGACATGGTCCACTCCGGCGGGCCGAATCGAAAGTCGGACTCGTTCACCGCCGGAGAAGCCATGCCCTCAGTCTGGCCTGTCGCCGTTCAGTGTCGTGAACCGGCGCCGACCAGATCGCGATCCGGGAGTTCGGTCGGCAGTGGCAAGGCGTGCTCGCCCTCGTGAATGCCGATTCGGGCATGGATGCGCTTCATCCACTGCGGCGCCCACCAGTTCGCGTCGCCGGCAAGGCGCATGAACGCCGGCACCAGCAAGCCACGGATGATCGTTGCGTCCATCACCACGGCGAGGGCGAGACCGATCCCGAACATCTTGATGAAGGTCACGCCGCTCGTCCCGAACGCCAGGAACGTCACAGCGAGCAGACCTGCTGCCGCGGTCACGATCCGTCCGGTCTTTTCGAGGCCCGCCGCGACGGCTTGGGTGTTGTCTCCGGTGCGGTCGTATTCCTCCTTGATCCGTGAGAGTAGGAACACCTCGTAGTCCATCGACAGGCCGAAGGCGATGCAGAACATCAGGATCGGCATCGAGACATCGAGCGTGCCGTCAGCGGTGAATCCGAGCAGATCCGAGCCGTTGCCGTCCTGGAAGATCCAGACCATCGCCCCGAATGTCGCAGTCAGAGACAGCAGGTTCAAGATGATCGCTTTGATCGGGACCAGCACGCTGCCGAAGACGAGGAACAACAACAGCACGAACGTCACGATCGCGATGATGGCCAGGGCGAGGGGCAGCCGGTCCGCGATCGCAGCCTTCGTGTCGATCAGTTGGGCTGCCGAACCCTCGACTGCGGTTTGGAAGCCGGGTTCGATCGAACGGATCTCCTCGACCAGTGCCTCACCGGCTTCCGACCGCTGTTCGACACCTGGGATGACCGAGAAGAACACGCCGACTGTGCCTGATTCGAAGGCAGCACTCCGTTCGGTCGGTTCGGCGACCCTGGTCCCGCCGACGTACGTGCCAGTGGAGGTGTCGACCCGGGCGACGGCGGACAACTGCGAGACCTCGGCCGCAAAGGTCGAAATCGCAGCGGTGTCGGCGGTATCCAGGGTCGGTGCAACAACGGCGAACGACTCACTGCTGTTGATGTCGAACTCGGTCCCGAGTTGTTCGGAGACTTGACGTGACTCGGCGTCCTTCGGGAGCGCAGTTGTGGTCGGGAGTCCGAAGTTGACCCGCAGGAAGGGCGCCCCGAGCACGACGAGGACCGCGATGGTCCCGACAGCAACCGGGATCGGCCGGCGCATCACGCCGTGGGCGAGACGGTGCCAGAATCCGGCGCCGTCAACTTTCGGGGCCTTCTTGCGGAAGCTGAATCGGTTGACTCGAACACCGACGACCGCAAGCAGCGCCGGCAGCGAGATGACCGCACCGGCGGCAGCAACGAGCACCACCGAGATGCCGGCATAGGCGAACGACCTCAGGAAGTAGAGGGGGAAGACCAACAACGCGACCAGCGATGCCGCGACCACGAATGCCGAGAAGGCAACGGTTTTGCCGGCTGTTTCAACCGTCCGCACCACGGCATCGTGCGGGCTGAGGCCTCGACCGAGCTCCTCACGGAAACGGGTGACGATGAACAGGCTGTAATCGATGGCGAGTCCGAGGCCGAGCGCCGTGGTGAGGTTGATCGAATAGATCGACACGTCCGTGACGGAGCCGATCAGGTACAGGCTGAGGAACGTTCCGGCCACCGAGAGCAGGGCTACCAACAGCGGAAGCCCGGCAGCGATGAGGCCGCCGAAGACGATGACCAGCAAAACCAGCGTGATCGGCACCGAGATGGCTTCCGCCGTGGCGAGGTCGCCGCCGATCTGTTCGTTCAGGTCGGCGAACACTGCGGCCTGGCCACCGAGTTCGACTCTGACGACTCCGGGACCGGCGACATCGCCACCGAATGCTTCTTCGATGTCCAGGAATCGCTCGTCGATCTCGTCGTCGGTGCCGGTGATCCGGGCGATGATCAGCCCCTTGGTGCCATCTCGACTGCGCAGCTGTTCACCCTCGTCGAGGGTCCAGTACGAAAATACCTGGGCGACCCCGGGGGATTCGGCGAGATCCGTCGTCAGTTGCCTGCCGATTGTCGTGACGTCTGCGTCATCGATGTTCCCACTCTCGCTCGTGACGAGCAGGACGAGGTTCGGATCTCCGGCGCCGAACTGCGAGTCGAGCAGTTCATGAGCTTGGGTGGATTCGGCGTTGGGGTCGTCGAATCCCGCTCCCTGCAACTTGTCGAACGCTCCAGATCCGAGCGCGCCGGCGATGACGATGAACAGCACGGTCAGCGACAGGACCAACCGGCGACGTCTGACGGTGAACCTGCCGAGATTGGTGAAAAACATGATGGGTCTCCTTCGGGGAATCAAGCGTCGGGGTGAGCACCCCATGAGCTGATTGATGATCCGCCCAATCGTTCGCCGGCGCATCGGACTACGAGCGCCGGCTCGGGCGGCCCGCGGGCGGTTCCTCGGCGAACGCACTCATACCGTGGTACGAGTCCGGGCCGGACCAGGGGCCGATGCGAGCGGGCACCGAGACGCGGTACCTTGTGAACATGACGTTGACGCGGACGGACCAGGACGGGGTCACCCCAGCCGATCGGTGCATGTCGTGGATCTCGTCGACCTCGATCGTGTTCCCGGCCGCCGCGCTCGTCGTGTCCGTGCTCAGCTTCTTCACGGCCGCACCCACGCCGGGGATCGTCGCCGCCCTGGCGATCGCGCTCGTGCCATGGGCCCTGGTCGCCGGCGGGATCAAGGTTCCTGCCTTGGTGGTGATCGCAGTTTCGGCCGGATCCACTGCCTGGCTGGTCATCCGACTCGACGATCAGGCAGCGCTCTTCCTCGGCGTGGTCACCTGCACGTGGGTGGCGGCGCAGGGTCTCCGATGGATGTCAGCGCTGTCGATCATCGCCTTCACGGTTGTCTCCGTCGGCTGCGAAATGGTCCACTACAAGAACGCAGACGTCTCGGCTGGATGGATCATCTGGAGCACCGGCATGTTGTTCGGCTGGTTCGCAGGGACGCTGCTCTTTCGTCAGCAACTCCTCACCGATCAGTTGGCCGCTGCTCGGCTGGACCTTGCTCGGGCCGCTGCCGAGCACGAACGCAAAGCCATCGCTCGTGAAGTCCACGACATCGTCGGTCACAGCCTGACGGTGGTGCTGTTGAACATCGCCGGTGCACGACGGCACCTCTCGACCAACCCTGCGGCGGCGGCCGAAGCGCTCGAGCGCGCTGAATCAATCAGTCGTGACAGCCTCGAGACGGTTCGCTCGGTCGTCGGCCTGCTGTCCACCAACGGCGACAGTCAGCGTGACGCACCGCTTCCCGGTGGCTCCGATGTCGTGCCGCTACTTGATCAAGCCAGGCGTTCGGGACTCCCGGTCTCCGTCGACATCTCCGGCAATCCTGGTGAGCTCGAGCCGGCCCTCGGCCTGACCATCGTCCGGTTGTTGCAGGAAGCCTTGGCGAACGCATCGCGTCATGCGCCGGGCGAGACCATCGAGATCGGTCTGCGGATCGACCCCAATACTGTGACCGCAACCGTGTCCAACTCAATGGCACACGGCACCCCAGCCACGTCCGCGACGACTGCACGTGCCGGGCTCGGCGTTGCCAGCATGACCGATCGGGTCGCGGCGGTGAACGGATCGTTGGATGTCGGTGTTCGCGATGGGCGTTGGGTCGTGCACGGGGTCTTGCCCCGGTCGATGAGCCGCAACGCCGAACTCAGCCTCGCGTGAGCGCTGCGAATCTGTCCACGCGACTCGTCATCGTCGACGATCAAGCTCTCGTACGTGCCGGGCTGCGATTGATCATTGAGTCCGAACCCGGCCTCGAGGTAGTCGGCGAGGCCGCCGATGGCGCCGAGGCCCTCGCAGTCATCACGGCACGGCGTGCGGATGTCGTGCTGATGGATGTTCGGATGCCCGGGATCGATGGCCTCGAAGCCACGCGCCGCCTCCGCGCCGAACACCCGGAGCCGCCACCGGTGTTGATCCTGACGACCTTCGAGGATGACGACGTCCTGTGGGGTGCGATCGATGCCGGGGCCGCCGGTTTCGTGCTCAAGGACACCCCTGCCGACGACCTCATCGCGGCGATCCGGATCACCCGCACCGGCGGGTCGTGGCTCGACCCGCGGGTCACCCCCCGCCTCCTCACCCGTCTGCGCGGACGGCCACAGCAGGACACCGCGGCGATCGGGCAGCTCAGCGTGCGGGAGATGGATGTGTTGCGGTTGATGGCGGCCGGAGCGACCAACGGCGAGATCGCAGCGCAGCTCTACTTGGCCGAGCGCACTGTCAAGTCCCACGTCGGCAGCATCTTCACCAAGCTCGGCGCTCGAGATCGCACAGCGGCGATCCTCTACGCGTACCGCGCCGGTGTGATCGACCCGTGATCGACCCGTGATCAACGTGTCTCGCTAGAGTCTCAGTCGTTCGCGACCAGGGGGTTCCGAGATGACCGAAGCACACCAAGCACACGATGCGATCGACGCACTGGGCTGGGAGAACCGAACCTTCTCGCCCTCTGCCGAGTTCAAAATGGACTCGCTGTTGACCGAGACCTACATGTACGACGACGCAGCAGCGGACTATCAGGGATTCTGGGCCAATCAGGCCGCCGACCTGCTCGATTGGTCGAAGGAGTGGTCGACGATCTGCGAATGGGACCTGCCGAACGCGAAGTGGTTCGTCGGCGGCGAGTTGAACGTGAGTTACAACTGCCTCGACCGCCACGTGCTCGCGGGCCGGGGTGACAGGGTCGCGTTGCACTTCGAGGGCGAGCCAGGGGACACCCGCACGGTGACCTACTCCCAGTTGCTCGACGAGACCCAACGCTTCGCGAACGTCTTGAAGTCGTTGGGCGTGACCAAGGGAGACCGGGTCAACATCTACCTTCCGATGATTCCCGAGGCCGCCGTTGCGATGCTCGCCTGCTCTCGGATCGGTGCGGCCCACAGCGTCGTGTTCGGTGGGTTCAGTTCGAATTCGCTGAGCGACCGGATCAACGACGCCGAGGCGAAGTTGTTGATCACCGCAGACGGGGGTTGGCGACGCGGCGATGTGTTCCCTCTGAAGGCCACCGCCGACGAAGCGCTCGAGTCCACTCCGACGATCACCGACGTCGTCGTGGTCAGGCGGGGCGGCAACGAGGTCACGATGGTCGAGGGGCGTGACCACTGGTACCACGATCTGATCGCGGAGGCAGATCCAGTGTGCCCGGCAGAGCCGATGGACAGCGAGCAGCTGCTGTTCTTGCTGTACACATCCGGCACTACTGGCAAGCCCAAGGGCATCATGCACACCAGCGGCGGGTACTTGACCCAGGCTGCCTTCACCCACAAGTACGTGTTCGACCTCCACCCGGAGACGGACGTCTATTGGTGCACGGCAGACGTCGGCTGGATCACCGGGCACACCTACATCGTCTATGGACCGCTTGCCAATGGGGCAACCCAGGTGATGTACGAAGGGGTTCCGAACTTTCCCGCAAACGACCGCATCTGGGAGATCGTCGAGAAGTACAAGGTGACGTTGTTCTACACCGCACCGACGGCCATTCGGACCTACATGAAGTGGGGCCTCGAACAGCCGGCCAAACACGATCTGTCGTCGTTGCGGCTGCTCGGCTCGGTCGGCGAGCCGATCAACC
>JANOEM010000411.1:0-4289 GCA_031413195.1 Actinomycetes bacterium | reverse complement strand
AAGGTGGGGCGGTAGAGCGATCCGTCGGCGAGCCAAAGGTGGAAGTCGGCGCCATTGGAGAGTCCGATCGTCATCTTGCCAGCGCTGTCGAGCCACGGCATCAAGAACGCCGAGTAGTTGCCGCAGCCGTTGACGCACTTGCGGTCCTGGACGACAGGAATCGTCTGCACGGTTGTCCACGGACCCTCGGGGGCCGGAGCCGAGTCGACATAGATCGAAGCTCCCCACCAATCGTCGATCTTGGTCACGGACACCCACACATCCCCGAACCACTGCACGCTCATCGGGTTCGCCTTGCCACGGCCCGACACGGCGACAGCGGCATCCGCGTTGGATGTCCATCCGTTGCCGGCCCAGTACTCGGGTCGAACGTCGAAATGGCCGAGCGGGACGCGGGCGAGGTAGTCGTACGGCATGCAGCTTGGATCGAACTGCCCGGGACCATTGACCGGATTCAGGAACTGCCGGTAGCAATGCCCGTAGAGGTAGCTGTACCGATCGTTCGAGACGACGGACCAGCCGTACAACCGAGGGGTCGAGGCGGGCGCCGGTTCGAAGTACAACTGCTGCAGGGTCACCGGATCGAGGATCGCCAACCAGTTGCGCTCTGGAAGGGCGCCGGGACCTGCGCCGGTGCCTTGCGGGTTCACCATCTCGGCAAAGTAGATCCACAGGTTTCCGTCGAAACCGATCTCGCCGTCGAGGGCCCAGAACCATCGGCCGCTGTCGATGGTCTGGGCGTCGCCGATGAAATCTCGGCCCTGGCTGCTCAACGTAGTGAAGCACGTGCCGTCCTGGATCATCGCAGCGTTGTGCGCTGCGTTGTTCAGCGGCGTGCTGAGGTCGTTGTCATTGCTGAAGTAGGTGTCCTGGAACATCCACAGGACTCGACCATCGGGAAGCGGATATGCGTGCTGGTAATCGCCGCCACCGAAACCTTCCAGTGCCCCGTTGGCGCCGAGTCCCGGAGGAGCAAACGCGGCGTTCAACTGGGAAGCGTTCAACTTCCCACCCTTCACGCAGGCTGCGTGAGCGACCGGTGACTGATCCGTTGTCGCGACGAATGTCGTAGCCAGCATTGCGGACACCGCGACGCGACCGATGAGACTGACGATACGTTCGCGGTAAGGTCGCCTCACGGTCACGACTCAGATGTCCAGGTATGCGTCGAGGCCGACCGTCACACCCGGCTTGTCCGCGATGCGCTTGCACGCGAGCAGGATCCCCGGCATGTAACTGGAGTTGTCGTAGCTGTCCTGGCGGATCGTGAGGCTCTGTCCGCTTGAGCCGAGAATGACTTCCTGATGCGCCTGAAGCCCCCTCAGCCGTACCGAATGGATGCGGATGCCACCCGGTCCGACACCGCCGCGAGCTCCGGGGATCACCTCGTGCGTGGTGGGGTCTGACGCCCAGTCGGCGGACGCAGCAGCCATTCGATTCGCGGTCGCGACCGCAGTTCCCGATGGCGCGTCGGCCTTGCGATCGTGGTGCAGCTCGACGATTTCGGCGGTCTCGAAGTACGGCGCGGCCAACTCTGCAAATCGCATCATCAGAACGGCACTGATCGAGAAGTTGGGTGCGATCAGGCAGTTGCTGGCGGTGAACACCGACCGGAAGGAATCAAGATCTGCTTCGCTGAAGCCGGTTGTTCCGACGACTGCGTGCATGCCGTGCAACGCCAGCCACGACAGCGTCGTGCGCGCCGCTGACGCAACAGTGAAGTCGATCACGACCTGAGCGTGCGCATCTGCCAGAGCGCGGAGCTCGGGGCTGATCGTCACTCCACTCTGTTCAACGCCCGCCGCTTGGGGGTCCACGGCTGCGACGAGGTCCAACACCCCATCTGCGGCAACGGCGTCACAAATGGTGCGCCCCATCCGGCCGCCGGCCCCGACCACCCCGACTCTGATCGTCATCAGCCCAAACGTAACCCAGAGAGGTCATTCGTGTCGATCGGCCCCAGCGCGACGACCGTGACGGGTTGGGCGAGAATTCGCTCGATGACACGACGGGTGTCCTCGTGCTGCACCGCCTGCCAACGGCCGACCTGCTCGGCCACAGGGCGCACGTGTCCGGTGGTCACCAGCAAACCGCCGGCGCGTGCCATCCGCGACCCTGTGTCTTCGAGACCGAGTTCAAAGGCCCCGGTCAGATAGCCCTTGGCGATGTCCAATTCGTCATCGGTGACGCCGTCCTTGATGAGCAACTCGAGTTGTTCGTGGATCAGGTCCAGCACCTCGGTCGCGTGAACGGGCTGGGTCCCCGCGTAGATCGTGAACGCACCTGAATCTGCGTATGCCGACACGCCGCTGTAGACGCTGTAGGCCAATCCTCGGCGCTCACGGATCTCGTCGAACAGGCGGCTCGACAGGCCGCCGCCGAACACGTGGTTGACCACATCGAGTGCCTCCCGGTCGGGGTCGCCGCGACGCATCGACTGCATCCCGAGCACGAGGTGCACCTGCTCGGTGTCGTCGTCGAGCAGCTCTCCCCCGCTCGCTTGACCCGGTTCGGCTCGTGCTACTCGACCGTCGCCCGGTTCGAATGCGGCGAAGGCCTGTTCGATCTGTGCCAGCGCGATGTCATGGTCGAGCGGCCCACTGACCGCCACGACCGATGAACCAGCCCGGTAGTGGCTGTCGAAGAAGCCACGGACATCGGCGGGCACGATCGCCTCGACGGTCTCGACCGAACCTGCGGTTTCTCGACCGAGCGGATGCTCCGGAAAGAGATGGCGCATGAATGCGCGGTGGGCGACATCGTCAGGACTGTCGTCGTCCATCGCGAGCTCTTCCAGGATCACCAAGCGTTCGTTGTCGATGTCGTCGGGTCGAAGCGCTGGTTGAGTCACCACCTCGCCGAGCAGGCCGATTGCCAGCGCTTGATGGCGAGCGGGCAGGCGGGCGTAGTACGCGGTGTATTCCTTGGAGGTGAAGGCGTTGATGTCGCCTCCGACGCGATCGACCGCCTGGCTGATCTCACGCGCCGTGCGGGTTTCGGACCCTTTGAACAAGAGATGTTCCAGGAAGTGACTGACACCGCAGAGTTCGTCCGTTTCGTCTCGGGCCCCCACCCCGACCCATGCGCCCGCCGCGATCGACAATGCCGACGGGATGCATTCGGTGGCGACGGTGAGGCCGTTGGAGAGATGGGAGATGCGAAGGTCGCTCGCTACGTGTGATTCGGAGATGGGCGAAACTCTACGGTCCAATCCGGATACAAGGACTGGCCGCCGTCGATGTCCGTAGACATCGACGACGGCCAGTCGAGTTGTTCATCCGGTTCGGCCGCTGAGCGCGGCGATCACTGGGCAGTGATCAGCGGTGGCGGCGCGGACCGCGGTCGCGGTCGTTGCGGGGCGGGCGGTCGGCCTGCGGGGCTTCGCCGGCCGGGCCGAGATCGCCGAGTTCGCCACGGAGCTCGTCATCGAAGGCATCTTCGAAGCTGACCATCGCGACGCTGCTGTCGACGCTGCTGGTCTCGCGGCGCGGGCCGCGATCACTGCGATCGCCACGATCGCCACGGTCCGTGCGCTCGCTGCCACGGTCACGCGGGGCGGGTGCCGAGCCATCGGCTGACTCGGCCGGCGGATCGCCGGCCGGGCTCAGGCTGACCTTGCCCTTGTCGTCGATCTCGTCGACGCGGACTTCGATCTCGTCGCCCAGGCTGAGCACATCCTCGACTGCGTTGATCCGCTTGCCGCGGCCCAACTTCGAGATGTGGACCAAACCGTCACGACCCGGGAGGATGTTGACGAAAGCACCGAACTTGGTGATGTTGACGACGCGACCCATGTAGACAGCACCGACATCGGCCTTTGGCGGGTCGATGATGCTGAGGATACGGGCCTTGGCCTCTTCGACGCGGAATCCGTCGACCGAACCGATCGTGACGATGCCATGCACGCCATCGTCGTCGACGTTGATGTCGGCGCCGGTTTCCTGCTGGATCGTGTTGATGACCTTGCCCTTCGGCCCGATGATCTCGCCGACCTTGTCGAGCGGAACGATGACCGAGATGATCTTCGGAGCCGTCTCGCTGACTTCGGCGTGAGGTGCGCTGATGCAGGCGTTCATGTTCTCGAGGATCGAGTCGCGGGCTTCCTTGGCCTGCTCGAGCGCGGCGATCAGAACGTCGGCAGGAATGCCGTCGATCTTGGTGTCGAGCTGCAGGGCCGTGATCGCGTCGGACGTGCCGGCGACCTTGAAGTCCATGTCGCCGAAGGCATCTTCCGCGCCGAGGATGTCGGTGAGGGTGGTGTACTTGCCTTCGGCGTAGACCAGGCCCAT
>JANOEM010000410.1:0-1846 GCA_031413195.1 Actinomycetes bacterium | reverse complement strand
GATGTTCGCATCGCTGGGCTCGAACGCGTGTACGTCGGCGCCGTGCAGGAGTGCTGCGAACAGCGAGAACTGGCCGTTGGCTGCACCGACGTCGACCACGGTCCAATCGGCTCTCGCGATATCGGTGAGGAGCGAGAATTCTGGATCGATCACGTCGCCGAACATCACAAGAGATGGCGCCAGTTGGCTCGGATAGTCGAAGTTCAGGTGCACGCCGGATCGGAGTTCGACGCGGGCGGTGGGCGGTCGAACGATCTTCATCGTGATCAGGTGCCAGGAACCGCGAAGTGCGGCCACCGGCCCGACCACCCTGACGCCCAGCCGAAGCTTGGTCGCCGCAGAGCCCGATCGCCGAACAGCCCTCGTAGCCGACGACCTCCACCCCCTCACGATACGGGGTCCAGCCCGCCGTACTTCGTCTCCGTCTCTGTCGGTCACGTTGCTCGCCCCTGTGGAATGTTGCCGACAGTGACTCGTCGGCCGAACTCGTTGCCGGTCTTGTCCACGACAGGCTAGGGTATTCGAATCGCACCGTGGCGGTGCGTGCGCTAGTCGGTAGGAGTGCAGTTGCGGACATGGACATCCTGAGCATCCTTCGAATGGCGGGGCGGCACTGGATCGTATTTCTCGTCTCGGCGACCCTCGTGACCGCCGTGCCGAGATGCACTCTTGCTGAGCCGACGACGACGGTGCCGGTCGCTGGTTTTCCGTCGGCGTCGTCGACGGGTGTTCCGGCGGGTGTGGTGTTGAGGTCGTCGGGTTCTGTCACGGTGAGCCAGGCGGGAACGGTGATCGATGGGTTGGACATCTCGGGCACGGTCACGATCAACGCGTCGAATGTGACCGTGCGACGTTCGAGGATCACGGGGAGTGATTTTTCGTTGGTGTACGTGAAGGACGGCGTGACTGGTGTGGTGGTGGAGGATGTGGAGATCAACGGTCGGGGCGTTGCGGGAACGTCGAACTCGATGGGTGTCTATGGTCCTGCTGATGTGTTCCGGTCGAACATCTCTGGTGTTGAGAACGGTGTGACGCCGTTCTCGGGCTCCGAGGTGCGCGGCAATTACATTCATCATTTGGCTGCGCCGGGCTCTCCGCATTACGACGGGATCCAGATCGATGGTGGTGTCTCAGATGTGGTGGTGGATGGCAACACGATCGATCTCGCGGAGCATGATCAGACTGCGGCGGTGATGGTCGACAACTATTTCGGCCCGATCCGCAACGTGGCGATCTCGAACAACTTCTTGTCGGGCGCCGGGTACACGGTGTACTGCGACGGACAGTTCAGCGGTGGTTCGATCTCGGGTGTGTCGTACGTCAACAACCGGATCCTGAAGGGCTACTGGGGTGTTGCGTTGATTCGGAACTGTGCGCCGAGTTGGTCCGGGAACACTGATGCGTCAGGCAAGATCATCAATCCCTGAGCAGGACGGGACCCCGTGGCCGTGCACCGGCTTTGGATTTCGGCCGGCTGACGAGGACGGAACGTTCGACATGACTCGAGCGCCGAGCTCCGATCTACGGCCGCGACGACATCTTCCACGAGTTGGAGTACCGTGAAGGAATGTTCTCTTCGTCACGTCGCGCCCGATCGGCGTCGACTGCAGCCCTCATTGGTGCCGCAGTTCTGCTGATCTCGTATGCGGTCGGCAGCGTGGAGTCGGCCGCTCCAGAAGTTGCCTTGACTGACCCCGCTGCCGCGTCGGCGCCAGCCCAACGGCTCGCGACGACGGCCGCCCCGACGGTGCCGGTCGCTGGTTTTCCGTCTGCGTCGTCGACGGGTGTTCCCGTTGGGGTTGTGTTGAGGCAGTCGGGATCGGTGACCGTGAACCAGGCGGGCACT
>JANOEM010000409.1:0-3984 GCA_031413195.1 Actinomycetes bacterium | reverse complement strand
GAGTAGTCGAGATACCTGGTGATCAGTACGGCATCGCCCGTCCCCGGCGCATCCGACACCACCCCGACCGGTTCGACCACAGGCAAGTGGTCGTCGCGCATGGTGCGCAGCACCCGGTACTCGGCCTGCGCTGCGGTGATCGACGTTGCCTTGAGCGCATAGACCCGCTCGTCGAAACGCACGAACCGCACGATGTGGCGACTGATGCCATGCGCCATCTTCACAAGCCGTGGATGCTGCCATTCGATCAGCGGCACATCCCATGGCAGATCGAGGAAGTCGGGATGTCCCTGCTTCGTCACGATCTCCACAGCGCGGGAACGTACCTCAAGAACTCGACCGGCCCGAATCGGCGCGTCGGCCAGCCACTACGTTGGCCATGGTGAGCCTCGTTCATCATCAACCGCGCGCACTCGGATCGCTGCCACCAGTGGGCCCCTTGTCGTTCGGCCTGTGGCGGTTTACGAATCCCGATGTTGCCGTGGCGCAGCGGGTGCTCGAGACCGCACTCGACGCCGGTATGAACCTCGTCGACAACGCCGATGTGTACGGCTTCGACTGGGGTGGCACGGGCTTCGGTCGGGTGGAGGAGATCCTCGGCAGCGTGCTCGCCGCGGCCCCGGCGCTTCGCGATCGCATGGTGCTCGCCACCAAGGGCGGAATCATGCCGCCGATCCCCTACGACTCGTCACCGACGTACCTTCGCGCGGCGTGCGAGGCGTCGCTACGACGCATGGGTGTCGAGGTCATCGACCTCTATCAAATCCACCGACCCGACCTGCTGACCCATCCTGGCGACGTCGCCGCGACACTCACGGCATTGCGAGAGGCGGGCAAGATCCGTGAAGTGGGGGTGTCCAATCACACGCCGGCACAAGTCGCTGCGCTCGCCGCCCACCTGCCGTTCCCACTCGTGTCGAATCAGCCCGAGTTCTCGGCGCTGCACCTCGATCCGATGCGCGATGGCACCTTCGACGACTGCATGCGAACCGGGCTTGTGCCGCTGGCGTGGAGCCCGCTTGCGGGCGGACGGCTGGCGACCGGTGACAGTGTCCGCCCCGAACTCGTCGATGTCATCGATCGTCTCGCCGAACGTGAACACGTCGATCGCAGCGCCGTGGCCATCGCCTTCGTCCTCTCCCATCCTGCAGCGCCGGTGGCGATCGTTGGAACCCAGAGCGCCGAGCGGATCGCCGCAAGTGCAACCGCGTTGGACGTGGACCTCTCTCGTGAGGATGTCTATTCGATCATCCAGGCATCCGACGGGGTTCCCCTGCCATGAGCTTGCTTGCACGGCCTGACGTCGCCGAGATCTCCTGGTTCAGCGCGTTGTGCGACGAAGACTACGAGTTCCTCACGGTTGCCGATCCGGCGCTGGCGAGCAGCTGGGAACACTGCTCCGACATCGTGCGCACCGCCGACCGCAATGGCTTCGACAACGTGTTGCTGCCATCGGGATACACGCTCGGGATCGACTCGACGGCGTTCGGTGCGGCCATCGCCACCCACACCGACAACATCCATCTCCTGCTCGCCGTCCGGATGGGCGAGATGTGGCTCCCGCAGCTTGCGCGTCAGCTGGCGTCGATCGACCAGTTCGCCAACGGCCGACTGTGCATCAACATCATCTCCTCCGACATGCCAGGCGAGGAACTCGAGTCGACGATCCGCTACCAACGCACGCGTGAGTGGATGCAGGTGTTGCGCAGCCTGTTGAACGGCGAGTCAGTCGACTTCCACGGCGAGTTCGTCGACCTCGTGCTCGACCCGCCCCGAGCAACGACCGTGAGCGGGACGTGTCCGCCCTTGTACTTCGGCGGCTTCTCCGCCGCCGCCAAGGAGGTGGCCGCCGCCGAAGCCGATGTCTTTCTGACGTGGCCCGACACCGTCGCGAACGTTGCGTCGACCGTCGACGAGATGGCCGCGCTCGCCGACAATCGTTACGACCGCTCGCTCGTGTACGGGCTGCGTGCCCACGTGATCGTTCGTGAGACCGAGGCCGACGCCCGAGCCGCCGCCGAGCGGTTGGTGTCACGGCTCGATGCGGACACCGCTCAGACGATCCGAAACCTCTCGCTCGATGTCACGTCCTTCGGCGTGCAGCGTCAGGTCTCGCTTCGCGAGTCTGCCGGCGACGATGGCTTCGTCGAGGAGGCATTGTGGACAGGCATCGGCCGGGCGCGCAGTGGCGCAGGCGCCGCGATCGTCGGCGACCCCGGTCAGGTGGTCGCCAAGTTGCGCGCGTACCAGCAGGCCGGCATCGGTGCGTTCATCCTGTCGGGCTACACCCACATCGCCGAATGCGACCTCGTCGCAAAGTACGTACTACCCGAACTCGTCCACGCACCGCTCAAGCCCCGCTGGACCCCCTGACGATGTGACGATTGGGTCTGACGCCGATCGTTCGATCAGCCGTCGATCGCCTCGCGCGTCTCGATGTCGAAGAAGTGCATGTTCTCGGTCGAGATCGCGATCTCGATCTGCGAGCCCATCCTGGCCTGCGACCGCGGGCTGAACCGACCGACGGCGTTGGCCAGACCGACACCCGACTTCTCCTCGACGGCGTCTGGGTCGCCAGAGTCGACGGTGGGAGCATCGATGTGGAAGTGCGCCATGATCTCCGAACCGAGTGATTCCAGCAGCGACACCGTCGACGTGATTCGCTGCGAGTCGGGAACCTCAGGAGCGAACGCCGCATCTTCGTAGTCCTCCGGACGGATGCCGATGATCACCCGACGGCCGTCGTAGTCCCGCAGGCGGGGGGCCTTGACGAGACACTCCGACGGGAGCCCGATCACGTGAGAGCCGAGCGTGACCGCGCCGACATCGCCAGTCAGGTGGAGGACAGCTTCGAACAGGTTCATCGACGGCGAGCCGATGAACGCAGCGACGAACACATTAACGGGGTGGTCGTAGAGGTTCTGCGGGGTGTCGACCTGCTGGAGGTACCCGTCCTTCAGGACGGCGACGCGGTCCCCCATCGTCATTGCTTCGATCTGGTCGTGTGTGACGTAGACGGTCGTCACGGCGAGTTCGCGCTGGAGTGCTGCGATCTCGGCACGCATCTGAACGCGGAGCTTGGCGTCAAGGTTGGAGAGCGGCTCGTCCATCAAGAAGGCGGCCGGCTGCCGAACGATCGCCCGGCCCATTGCGACGCGTTGGCGTTGGCCGCCCGACAACTGTCCCGGCTTGCGGTCGAGGTTGTCCTCGAGCTCGAGGATGGCGGCCGCCTTTCGGACGCGGGTGTCGATCTCGCCCTTGGGCACCTTGGCGAGCTTGAGTGCAAACCCGATGTTGTCGTACACGGTCATGTGTGGGTACAGCGCGTAGTTCTGGAAGACCATGGCGATGTCACGGTCTTTCGGCTCGACGTCGTTGACCACACGATCGCCGATGCGCATCGTGCCGCCCGTGATCGTTTCGAGACCGGCAATCATGCGCAACGCCGTCGACTTGCCGCAACCCGACGGGCCAACCAATACGAGGAACTCCTGGTCGGCGATCTCGAGATTCAGATCGTGGATCGCGTGGTATCCGTTGTCGTACACCTTGTTGATGTTGTCGAGCTGCACGGTCGCCATGCTTCTCTCCCTCGCTGGTCGCGTTCGGTTTCGCTTGGAGTCATCCGTGCGATCGGCGCCTTGAGGGCACCTTGCGAGACGTTAACCAACGGGCACTGCTTCCAAACCCGGCGTGCGTGCACGGCGGCGATCAGACTCGCACGAAGTCAGATGTTTGGACGGTGTGATTTGGGGTACTCCCTGCCCGAGTTCGGATGTGATGAGTGCGGCACTCGCACACCAGCAGCATCCGCGAACACTCAAGCCACGCCAACCTCGTTCGGCACCTCGCCGACGAATCAACCTCCTGAGAGGGAAACATCATGCGAGCATCACGCCGCTTGATCGCCGTCGCCGCCTCGCCGCCCTGGTGGGCGCCGCGTGTGGCAGCGACGATTCGAGCAGTTCCGGTGACACCACTGGC
>JANOEM010000408.1:0-1979 GCA_031413195.1 Actinomycetes bacterium | reverse complement strand
AATGCCTTCTAGAATGATCGCGCAACCCAACGACAACGCCAACAGCATAGGTGTGCCCGAGGGAAACGACATCGCGGAGAGATCTGGCCAAGGCCGGGTCAGTCGATGCCTCGGGATGCCCAATGCTTCACGGCACCCCATGTCATCGGCTTGTACTTCTCTGGGGGCGTGATCGGCAGCTGAACGTCGATGCGCCGACACAGCTCCTCGGTCTTCCGCTCGATGGTCGTGATCGACTGCGACTTCAATCGCTCGATGAGCCCGCGGCTGCAGACCGTTGCCTCGCGCCGATGACCCCAGCTCAGACTCATCGGACTCTCCCCGATCGTGAGCTCGATGTGCGCGGACGGGACCTGACTGATGGCGAATCGGATCATGTCGTCCCACTGCCACCGATCTCCATCAACGAATCCGGTGACCAGGAACACCGTCGCCGGACAATCAAAGGCGTTGAACAGAGGGGCGGCTACGCGATCAACGTCTGCATACCCGTCGTCGACGGTGAACACGACCGTGCGCGGCAACGGCGGTTCGCCCGCGTCGAGACGTCGAATCAGGTCGGACAACGACGAAAGGTTGTACTTGTCCTTTCGCAGCTGTTCAAGGTGGGCGCGCAAGAGCGCACCATCATGACCTCGGACATCGCGCTCATCATCCCTGAATCGATGGAGCATCAACACCGTGGCAACGCTCCGGGTCATCGGCGCCCAGAGTCGAGCGATCGCACTCGAGTTCAGGGCGTCGCGAATCGCGCGCTTGACCGGGCCGGGACTCATCGACGCCAGGAGGTCAGCCGCACGTGTGGCCCGTGTCCGTGCTATCTGCGCTTGCGACTCGGTCAGAGATGGTCATGCTCGCGCCTGGTTCGTTGTGGGTGTCGCGCTCGCTCACGGTTCTCTCTGGCTCGTGCGCCCTGTGTCCGACGCTTTTCTCGTTCACGCCTTCGTGCCCCGAAGTCGAGTACGTTCACGCCGCCGGAGCGATGATGAGTTCGTGATAAAAACCCCGAAGGTCCGTTCCGATCCGATCCCAACTGAAGTGCTCATTCACCGTTCGAACGCCATTCGCAGTGAGTCGTGCTCGAAGTGCCGGCTCGGAGAGGACTTCGGTGATTGCGCGGGCGAATCCCTCTGGATCGTCCCGAATCAGGATGTTCTCGCCGTCAACTGCGTGAAGCCCTTCACAACCGACGGTCGTCGAGATCACCGGCACCCCGTAGGACCAGGCCTCAAGGATCTTGAGTCTCGTTCCCCCGCCGACTCGGATGGGAACGACCGAACAGCAGGCAGACGAAAGGTGCGGTCTGACGTCCTGAACATACCCCGACGTGAGTACTCCCGGAGACTTCGCGTAGCGCTCAGCATCTCCCGGCGGGTTCCTTCCGATCATGTCGAGGCGAGCACTGGGAACGGATGTGAGCACGGTCGGCCAGATGCTCGCCAGAAACCACTCAATCGCGTCGCGATTCGGGTACATGTACGTCGGTCCGACGAAGCAGATTCGATTCGCCTCGACCGCAGCTTCCGATCGCAGGGGAAAATAGTGCGTGTCGACGCCATTCGGAACGAGAAACTGCCTCGCGCCGGGCGCGATCGCGCCCAGCTCGACGGAATCGCGGTCGGACATGACGAGATTCGCCGCGAACTTCGGGCAGAGCGTCGTCTCGACCTGCCGAATGAGCCGCGATTGGAGGTGCACGTACTGCTTGAGCAGGGGAACTCGGATCTGCGAGGCCTTGCGACCCATCAGGATCGAATCGACGTCGTGGTGAGTACACACGACGCGCTGTCCCTCGAACTCATCGACGAAGCAGGCGAGGTCCAGACTATCCAAGTGCACGAGGTCGAACTTCAGCTCGCCGAGCACGCCGCGCAGCTGGTCAGTGAACGCGTCGGACTGGTAGAGGAAGTCGGTGTACCGGCGCTGTACGAATAGGCTGAAGAGGTGATCGCGCACTTGGCGGATCCTCGAGTACTCAG
>JANOEM010000407.1:0-8617 GCA_031413195.1 Actinomycetes bacterium | reverse complement strand
TCGAAATGTCCGACGCAGTCGTGATCGTCCCCGAAGGGGTCACCACAGTCGGCCCCGGAGCGGTCCCGGTCCAAGCGGTGCCGAGCAGCACCATCCGATTGATATTGACAAATGCGGCCACTTAGACCACCTCTACTTTCTTGTTCGATTCTTTCGGGGGATCGGTGAGCGGACCACGGATACGAACCGGCTCGAGCGGCTCGAGCTCGTCGAGTTCGACGGCAGGGAACAAGTGAGGCGCCAACTCGACGAGCGGATCGTCGTCGGCGACCACCTCACCTTTCTTGAACGACCGGTCCAGATGGGTGAACGCGTACAAGGTGACAGGCATGATGCTCCCTTACTGGATTCCGAACAGGACCGCATACGAAAAAGTCGAAGTGGCGATCGTGGAAACGACACGGAACCAGTCGTCGGTGATCGGCCCGGCAACCGACGTGAACTGCCAACCAACCGCCGACACTGTCGACAAGGTGAGCGCCGTCGCTGCCGACGGGAACCCTGTCGCGTTATCGGACTGGATGATCGTCGCCAGGTTCGTCCCGGCCGCCGCCGTCACAAACTGGGCGCACCACAACCGTCGACCGGTCGGGACGGCACCCATCTGCACAGACAACCCTGTCAAACCGGCTGTCGTCCGCGACGCCAACGGGGCACCCACATAGCCGTCGACATCGGCCGAATCCGAATCGAGAACGATCTCGAACCCGGCGACCTCGCCGACCGCATTCGTGTACGGCGCGATCTTCGACAGACGGCCCTGCATGAACTGTGCCGAATCGCCGCCCACTGCCGCCGACCCGGTCGACACGATCCCGAACGCCTGCTGCGTACCGATGTCGGCCACCTGCAAGAACTGGCCGATACCGACCGTCGCCATATCAGAATTGCCTTTCAGCATCCCTTGCGCCGACGTCAACCCTGGCAGCACGATCTGATAGCCGCGCCCACCGAAATGGTTCGCCGTCTTCATCTCCGCTTGAACCGGGCAAGCGAACTCGCCACTGAAGTTGGTGACATCGACACTGCCCAACAGCAGCTGGATATCGGTGAGAACTTGTGCACCCATCGTCGCCTACTTTCGTACCATGATCTGACAACGGATCACACCGTCGATGATCGTCGCGTTCAAATCGCCCGGATTCACCACATGGCCGGTCATCGTCACACACGACTCGACGACACCGCCGAGGGTGACGTCCGCCTCGATCGCTTCAATCACGCTGTTGCCGGTCCCAGTCGACAACATGTCATCAACGAACCGGCCCGCGTTCTCAACCTGCCCCGACTCCACCACATGGACATCCAAGTTGACGTACGAGATCCCACCGGTACCGGGCCCAGAATCGAACGTCCCATGAAACGTCACATACTCGCCGGCGGGAACCACTGCAACGCACGGGAACATCGGGGCACCCGGCATGTACGCGTACACGTTCACTGCGACATCGACACCGGCTTGGATCTGGTTGACGAGCGCCTCACGGATCGCAGACAGATTCAACGCCATCAGGCGATACCCCACGACTCGACACGTCGCAGCGACGCAACCAGATCCCACACCTGCGGATTCGACCTGGCGCGCACACCCGCATATTCGGTGAACGCTGCGATACCGAAATTGACGTCGATGTTGGCGAGGATGTCTTTCGCCAGGATCTTCGCCGCCTCCGTCACTTGCACAGGGATCGTCGTCCAACCCCATGTAGCGGTAACGGCGACCCCACCGAACGTGTCACCCGTCCAGACCGACGTCGAGCGGATCTGTTCGTATGGTCGCCACTGACCTGACGGGGCACGATTACCGACCGGCTCGAGCCGATAGACCGTCGTGTCCACTGCGACACCGTCGATCAGGGTGACCGTCGAACAATCATCGATCCTGAGGATGCAATCGCCTCGCACATCAAACGTGCGAGCCGAAGCGACCGCTACCGCTCCGATCTGTCGTTGTAGGCCTTCGTTGATCCCTGCATCGGCTGCGTCCAATGCGGCTTGCATGATGTCGTCGGTTTCCGCGTTGAAGTTGGCGTTCTGTTTCCGCCACGCTTTGAACTCGGCCAGCGACACATTCGACATCGCCGGTTACCGGTTCCGCTTCGACTTCGGTGCGGGCAGCATCGCCGTTTCGACGTTACCATGATCAGCGAGCTCGGCTTCAGGCGCGGCAGGTGGACCTGCCGCCGCCTCAGCTTTCATCGCCGCCTCGACGTCGCCGATCCGCCGCAACACGATGTCGCGATGCCCCGGATCGGTGACGAGCCTCTGCTGCAACGTCGCCAACTCTGTCGCATAAATCGACATCAGACGGCCAGGAAGTAGCAGGGAGTCGCCAACGTCGTCGGCGTAGCGATCGTCGCCGGAGCGACAGCGCCGACAGCGGCACCGTGGGATTGGGCGAGGATCTTCTTGCCCTGCCCGAGCGCACCCGCCATCACAGCGTTACCGACCGTCACGCCACGCAACGTCGGAATGGTCGCGGCAGTGAATGAGATCCCGACGTAATACACTCCGGCCGCCGGGATCGTATATGCCGCAGTCAACGCGACCGTATAGGCAGTGTTCGCCGCTCGGGCGGTCGAACCGAAATCGGCGGTCTGCACCAGCTTTGCACCGTCCGTGCCGCGCAACACCATGTACCCGGCAGTCGGTGTGCCGGCAGCGGTGCCGCCTGTCACGAACTGAAGGGAGGTGACGACGTCGCCCGCCTGGAAAGCGATCGCAGTGGTGTGCTCGACACCGGTCGCAGCGATCGCGTTGTCGGTCCCACAGTTCCACACAGGGAACGTTTCGACGTGAGTCGCGTTCACCGGGGAACCTTGGAGGAGATGTTGCTGATTGATCCAGTCACCATTTTGGCGTGTCATCGTGGTTGTCCTTTCAAAGGTTGAAAGAGTGACCGGGACCTTGAGGGTCCCGGCCACTCTCACGGGGGTCAGTAGCCGGACGGGGCCGCGAGGCCGGTACCGGTGAGCTTCGACACGCCGGCAGGGAACCGGTTCAGGATCGCTGCGCTGTAGGCGTACACCTGCAGACGGACCGTCAACGTGCCCGAGCCGACATCGGGGAGTGCCCGAGTCTTGAGGCCACCTTCGAACAGGAGGTGATCGGCTCCACGGATCGTGAGCACCGCATCCTCTGTGCCGCCCCCGAGGGTGGTCGGCATGTTCTGATCGAGGAACACGGGGAGTCCGTGCCATGTGCCGATCGGACCTTCCGCCTGCGGAGTCCCGTACATCGTCGCGAGGGCGTTGTACGGACCGGCGGCAGCCGGGACGACATACGGACGGTTCGACGAGTCGAGCTGACCGGCCAGCCAGTACCAGCGACGGGAATGCATGATGTGTGCACCCATCGGCAGTTTCCGACCGGTTGACGCCTGCGAGATCATCTGCCCGCCGGACGGCCAGAACTCTGGCACGGTAGGCGACGCATCGACGTAGGTGAGAGCGTTCGATCCGGAGATGACAAGGAACCCGGTGTGTTGCCCGGAAGCGCCGGAACCGTTCAACAGTTGCGCATCCAGCTTGGCGTTGTAGTCGGCGGTCAGGTCAGCGAAAACGATTTCGTCGAACATGAGCGGCGACTGCTCCAACAGTTGCAGTGCGATGTCCTGCTGACCGGCGATCGTCCGGACAGGACCGGTAGCCGAGTTCGTCACCATGTCGGTTTCGGAGACGGCCGCATTGTCAGCGGTCTGGATCGCAGCCGATGTACCAGTCGTGATCCGAGGGATCGAGATGCTGTCGGTACCCGCTGGCAGCGGAATGTTGCGGATCAGTCCGGCAGTGACGCGGGTAGCGCGAACCATCTCCGCGTATTCCTGCATGATCCACAACGGGGGGACGAACTCGCCGCCCGCACCGTCAGTGCGACCGATGTCGCGTCGATCGACCGACAGAGGCGAACCGGCCGAACCGAACTCGTCGGCGGCACGCTCGAACGCCTGCTCCCGACGTGCTTCCCAAGCGGGCAGTTCGACATCCATCTCGACACGGTGACGTGCGAGACGGCCCCGCGCTTCCTGATCGGCTCCGACATGAGCGAGGCCGAGGTCACGGAAGTAGGAATGCTCACGCTTCCCACGGGCATACTGCAACGGCTCCGAACGAACCTTGACGACGGTGTTCCCGGCGGGCAGGTTCGCCACGGCAGCAGCTTCTGCCGACTTCAGTTCGGTGAGAGTGGCGATCCGCTCGTTGAGAGCGACCACGTCAGGAGCAACGGAGCGTTCCTGAACGATCGTGAACTCGTCTGCGGTCAGGTCGCGACCTTCGGTTTCGGCGGCGGCGATCAGGTCGGTCGCCGGCTTGAGTGCTTCGGTCCGCTTCTCGCGCACCATTTCGAGCAGAGTCTTCATGTCTGCGATTCTCCTTTTGAGAGGTTGGTTGGTTTTTGCTTGTTGCGACGTGGTGACCGTCCGTGGTGGCAGATGCTCCGAGTGACGGTTCCGAGTTCGACTTTTTGTTGCCGCTGATTAGGCGGCAGATGTGAGAGCAGCGAGCAGGGCCCGCGCTTCATCGACTGTGTGCGACTTCACTTCGACCGGGCCGGGATCGGTCGGGGTCGGCCGATACTCGGTGATCCGGTCCACCTGGAACGGGACACCGAACGCGAACGACCCGTCAGACGCCTGCACCCATGAGCATTGCATCAGTTCCGACATCTCATAATCGGACGAATACGCTCGGAACACAAGCCAGTCAGCACCGAAGTCGACGACGTAGATGTAGACGTAGACGGTCGAGAACGAAGCGTCGAGGGCAACACAGATCGCCTGCTCCAAATCGGAGTAAGACGACTTCCCAGGCGGTGCAGCGCGCAACGCGCGGAGAGCGTTGACGGTCTGCTCAGGCGTCAACCCGACCGGGACATCGTCAGCGGACCGGGCGGAAATCAGTTGCCGGTCGGCAGACCTGTCACCGGTCAACTCCATCTGCGCATCTTCGTACCACGGGAACGTGACGCCGGAGATGTCGACCTGTTCCACCTCGCGAACCTCACGAACACCGCCCACCATCGGGGCGTCACGGAAGTAGCCGGCGAACGAACATTGATACATGTCGCCGCGCCCGACCGAACTGGCGAACTCTGCCGCCCGAGGATTGTTCGCCACATCGAGCGCCGGAATGTCGAACCATTCGCCGACGTCATCGACGCCGATCGTCATCGTCCCCGCACGAGTCGACGCCAACGGTGTCCCCTCATGATTGATCAGGAACCGGACATTCTGCTTCTGTGCGATCGTCCGGTTGAACGCCGCCGACCGGATCACCTCACCATGCGCAGGCTTGTCGAACACTGCCGCATACCCTCGGACACCAACAGTGCCGTCAGCGTTCTCGCGTACTTCGATCTTGGCGTCAACGATGCGACGCTCCAACACTCTGGTCATAGTTGACCGCCTTTCATCGGGCCGAGTTCTTCCCACTCGCGAATCTCATCCACCGTGATCCAACCCCCAGCCAAACCGACCTGATACGACGCGTACCGTGCCGCCAAATCGGAGCGGAGAAAACCGCCTGTCGACCAACGCGCGACCGTCCCCGGCCGCATATGCCGACCGTACGATTCCTGCACCACTACAAGATCAGGGTTGATCGAATCCATCAGGAACTGTTGCGTGTTCTGCGTGATGTTCGAATACTCGACCGCCGAACCCGACACCGCCGCTGCGATCTTCGCCGGGGGAAGATTGAACGACACAGCGATATCGGATGCCGCCTGACGGATCGTTTCCAAGAACTGCGACTCGTTCGCCGGGACGCTGATCTTCTCGTACCGCAGCCCGGCCCCGAGGATCGCAGGTTTCCGTTGCCGCCACTTCGTCAAAATCGTCGTCAGAATCGAGTTCGCCTGCTCACCCGTCAACACCTGATCGCTATAGATGATCGACGACGGGACAGCCCCATTCACAAACCAGTCACGCCCGAACTCTTGCGCCCTCTTCGCCAAATTGACCAGACCGGAACGCTCCAGCGGAGACATCCCCAAAGGATTACCCGGAGTCACCCACCGCGACGGCACATGCAGAATCGATCCGGCGTCCACCTCGGACTGCCCGAACTTCCACCGCAACGGGCCACCCACATGATCCTGCCAGCCCGTCACCTTCGACGGGAGTAGCCACTCAACCTTCGACGGATACCCGCCAGCGTCGACCGCCACAATCTTCCCAGCAGCGAAACCCCAAATATCCCGAGAGATCGACATCTGAATCTTCGACACAGACGGCACAACGACAACCGACGGGTTCGCCAACAGGTCCGGTTGAGGGACCGTCTCCACCGACATCGCAGCAACGTCATACGACTTCAACGGGATCTGCGCCAACGCACCCGACCGCAACCCGACACACGCAGTGACAGCAGCAATCTTGAACGCCTCATCCGGCACATACGAATATGCGCCACCCGTCGACTGCAACGGTGACGGGACTGTCTCCCCGTTCACCCACGGAGCCGACAGAACGTCCCGCTGCTCCACCCTCGGAGCAGTCCTAAACAGGACACTCAACGGTCACCTCGCGACATCCGGAACGACAGAGCGAAACAGGCGAACGCGAACACGACCAACCCGACGTGCGCAGACACGAGGAACCCGGCGGCGATCGCAGCGACCAAACCGGCAACATCCAACATCGTCGACATCGCCCACCACCTTTCAAAAAGCGAACACCGGAGCCGGAACAGTGACCGGATCAGGCACCGTGTCCAACGCCCGCAACGCAGCCGTCGCAGCCACAAGCGGCGTGATATCGGCACGGGCTTGACGCAGATCCCACACCCAACCGGAACCGACCTCTTTACGATCCGCGCCGGCGACAGCATCGGCCAGGAGCAGGTCACCCAAATGGCGGAGACGGTGCTCGGCGACCGCATGCCGGAACCCTTCACACGCAGCCGACCACTCACGCCCGTTCAACTCGACATGCTGACATCCGGCAGCGCCACGCTTGATCTCCGGAGCGACCGCCCGGGCCGGACCGCCATGATCCCAAGCGACAGCGACCGGCGACCACTTCGCCACGAAATCGAGCAACGTCCGCTCCAACCACCAGACACCGGTAGCCCGCTCCAACACTTCAACCTGCGGTGTGCCGTCCGCACAACGGCCGACAATCACGATCGACGCACTGACACCATCTTGGCCGACTCCGACACCGAGGACGACATCGCCGACGATCGACGAATCTTTCATCGTGAGCCCTGACCATTCGTCCACTGAGATTTCCGACCGCCGTTCAGCGACACCGAACTGAGGCCACTTCGGCCAAATGTTCAGATAGCCACGCTTGAACCCTGCCAACCCCGGCTCGTAACCGTCCTCGTCGACCACATCCGGGTTCCGTAACGCCTTCTCCATCCGGGTCCGCAACCGGGCGACCGTGATCGTGTGACCGAGCGCCGGCAGAAACTGTGCCCACACCGTCGGGTCATCCCACGCAACATCTTCCGGGAGTGACCATTCGAGGTAGCAGGTCCGCGACTCTGTACCGTCGAGAACCGCCTTGCGTCCGGCCAACACTTTGCCGGCAAGGAAGCGGGAGCGTTCGTTCCCGGCGGTCGATATGACGAGCGACTGCGGCGACCGTCTCGTGACTGTCGCTGCGTCGGTGGCTTGCTCCACCAGATCTGTTTCGTGAGCAAACGCCTCATCGATCACCGGCATATCCAACACGTCACCGTGTGACCCGGTACCCGTCGGCGCCTCAATCTGCAAATAGCTGCCGGTACCGAACAGGATGTGCTCGGATCCGTTGTTCATCGACGGCTTCCACTCCGTCGGCGCACCCGGCCTAGCACGAGTATGCAAGATCTCAGTGAACGATCCCGCCTTCCGCAAGATCGGAACAAACTCCCGCTCCAACTTCCGACGTGCCATCTTCCCGCTTTGCGCCAGATAGGTGACCGTCTGCGAAATACCCAGGCGGCGAGACATCGTCACACAACGCCACACCATCCACACGAGAATCAGCGTCGTCTTCCCGGACTGACGCGGGACCGTGACGACAACTTCCTCGTACCACAGTTCGCCAGTGGCCGGGTCAACCTCCAGCGCGACGTCGGCCGCGTGTTGCTGCCACGGCATCAACGGCTTCCGCAACAGACGGCTTGCCATCAGCCCGAGCTCGGGGCCGAGCGTTTCCCGCTTTACGTTTCGGGGTGTCCCGAACCGTGGCAAGACCAACGACGGGGGCGGACCAATCTTCGACCTCGGCCGCTGCGACATGCGTCTCCCCTGCCAACACCTGAATCTTGCCGACAGCCTCGGCGATCGCAGCGACGATCAGCCGCTTACCGGCGAACGTCGGCTCACTGCGGTGCAGCTCGACGATCTCCACATGCGAACCGGCCGGCCCATCCGACACGACGTGCGACTTCACCTCCACCGACGGAGCGAACAACTGCAACCGCAACCGCTCACAATCGCCCAACAGATTGTCAGCCAAACGCCGCTGCCGCTTCCCCAAGCCGTCAAGGGCCAACGTCTCATCCGCCATCAGCCACCACCTGCCAGAGAGAGAGAACCACGAAAAAGCCGGCGTGATCACCGACTGGGATCCACAGACCCCGATTTACCAAGCCCGCAAGCTGGTGACGACGCTGATCAATTC
>JANOEM010000406.1:0-2008 GCA_031413195.1 Actinomycetes bacterium | reverse complement strand
GCGGCGCTGGCTCAGTTGTCCGTGCGCCAGCGTGCTGCGGTGTTCCTGACGTATTGGGATGACCTCGGCACTGCGGAGGTTGCTCGACGAATGGATGTTTCTGAGGGTGCCGTCAAGCGCCACTTGGCCAGAGGCCGTTCGGTACTTCGGGAGGTGCTTGCATGAGCGACGAACTGGACCGCAAGCTGCAACAGCTCGCCCACGAGCAGGCAGAGACTGCGAGGGCGCCGTTGGAGTGGGCAGCGGTGTCCGCACGCGCCAACCAGACCCCCACCGCAAGCCACGTCCGGCGGTGGCCGGCTGCGGCGGCCGCGGCAGTCCTGATCGTTGCCGGTGTGGCCGTGATTGCGTTGGTCCGTGGCGACGGGTCCGACACCGCAAGTCCCGCCACGCTGCCAGCCGGACCAGACAGCAGCGACCCCACCGCCCCCCGCAGCGCCGACGCCTCCCAGTTCTGCGACGTGTACGCGGCAAACCTTGCGGAACGACCGGAGGACTATGTCGGCTCCAGCGAACACCTCAGCGACCTCGACACCCTCCTCGACGTCGCACCGCCGGGCATCGCCCCCGACGTCACAACGTTCCGAGACTTCGTCGCGTCGGGTGCGATTGACACAGACTCTGACCCCGATTCGAACCTGACGGCCAACTGGCCATCCGAAGTTCGACTCGCCATCGACGCCATTCAGGACTTCGCGAAGGCGAACTGCGGGACATCCTCACAGACATCCGACGAGGCAGGCTCACCGTCAACATCTGAGATCGAGACGACCGACGACGGCACCTGTATCGCCAGCGCCACAGCTCAGGTCTGTGCGACCGACTCGAGCGGAGCAATCGAGGTCACCGCTTCGGGTCTGCAGCCCGGAACCGAGTTCAGCTTCGTCGCCGATGGCGTTCCGGAGGCGTCATACCCTGTCGGACCGGATGGTTCGATCGCGAACGTCGGCCTGATGGTTCCCGCAGGCATTCCTGTTGTTCTGACGGTCAGCGCAACAGACGCTGACGGCCAACCAATACAAGGCCAAATCGTGGCCCGCCGATAGCGAGCGGGGCGGATCAGGGCCGTGCCCCGTGGAGTGGTGGGAATCGTTGTTGTGATTCCTGGTGGCGTCAGGTGATGGCGATGATGCCGTCGTCGGGCGCGTTGTCAGTATCGCGCGTGGTGTAGAGCTTTGCCATCGAGGTCTCTGAGAGGTAGTGGCGGTGGGTTGCCCAGTCGTCGTGTTGCTCGGCGAGGACGGCTCCGACGAGTCGGATGATGGCGGCATTGTTGGGGAAGATCTGCACGACGTTGGTGCGTCGTTTGATCTCTTTGTTCAGCCGCTCGAGCGGGTTGTTCGACCAGATCTTGCGCCAGTGATCGGGTGGGAACGCGCTGAACGCGAGCACGTCGCCTTTGGCGTCGATCATCAGGTCGGTGACTTTCGGGAACTGGGCGGCGAACATGTCTGCGGTGCGGTCCCATGCCGCGGAGATCTCTGTCGGGTTGGGGTGCACGAACACGGTGCGCAGCGCTGCAGCGACGACGTCTTGGTGGCCTTTGGGGACTCGGGCGAGCACGTTGCGAGCGAAATGCGCTCGGCATCGCTGCCAGCTCGCTCCTTGCAACGTCTTGCGGGCCGCTGCTTTCAAGCCTTCGTGCGAATCGGAGATGACGAGGCGGACACCGGCGAGTCCTCGGCGGCGCAACGATCGCAGGAACTCGGTCCAGAACGTTTCGGCCTCGCTGTCACCGACGGCCAAGCCCAGCACTTCTCGGTCGCCGCCAGCGGTGATTCCCGTCGCGATCACGACTGCTTTGGACACGACTTGGTGCAGGTCGGTGCCGCGGGTCTTGATGTAGGTGGCGTCCAAGTAGACGTAGGGGAACTCGGTGTGTGCGAGTGACCGGTTGCGGTGATCGCGCTCACCGAAATTCCCCAGGTGTGCTCATCGAAATTCCCCACCTGTGAGGTGGGGTCAAGTTAGCGGTTGGCGGGTGCCGGTGGTGGTTCGGCGGAGTGTG
>JANOEM010000405.1:0-3121 GCA_031413195.1 Actinomycetes bacterium | reverse complement strand
GTCGCACGCGCACGACGGCGACCTGCCGTTCTTCGCCGATGCCCGGTCTATCGCAGACCTGCAGGCGATGGCAGCGGACGTACCCGCGACGTTCACGTTGCGCTCGGTGCGCATACCCGAGCAGGTGGCGGAAGAGTTCTGTCAACGTGTCTTGCGGCTCGCACTCGAGTTCTCCAGCGTCGAGCGCGGCGGCGCCCGCGAGTTCGCCTTTCTCGGGGCAGTCTTTCCCACCACGCGCGCGGTCGCTCCGCAACCCGCCGCCGCAGAGGAGATGCAGCAGCATGGCTCGTGAGCGGGTCCGCCTCGGCGGCAACTACCGAAAGCTCTATTTCGCGACGGCAATGTCGAACATCGGCGACGGCATGTCGGCCATCGCCTACCCATGGCTGGCTACAGCCATCACTCGCAATCCGATCCTGGTGGCCATGGTGGTGGTTGCTCAACGCCTTCCGTGGCTCGTGTTCACGCTGCCGGCAGGTGTGATCACAGATCGGGTCGATCGCAAGCGGGCGATGGTCCTGATGGACGCGTTGCGATTCGTGTTCACTCTGCTGATCGCGTTCGCCGTGCTCGCCGAACAGGGAACACTGCCGGCGCCCGACGAAGTTCGAGATGTGGTGGGTACCCGAACAGGCCTTTACGTGCTGTTGCTCGTTGCAACTCTGCTGCTCGGCACGGCCGAGGTCTTGCGTGACAACTGTGGGCAGACGTTCATGCCGTCGATCGTCGCGCCCGAGAACCTCGAGCGCGCCAACGGCCGGATGTGGAGCATCGAGTCCGTCGCCAACACGTTCATCGGGCCACCGCTCGGCTCGTTGTTGCTGCTCGTTTCGTTCTCGGTGCCCTTCTTCATCGACGCCACGTCGTTCTTCGTCGCGGCTGCGCTCGTCGCGCTCATCCCTGGTTCGTTCCGAGTGGAACACCCCGAGCGCGATGACGACACTGCCGCAACATCGTGGCGTAGCGAGCTCAAGGAGGGAGTTCGCTGGCTGTGGGGAAATCATCTCCTTCGCTCGATGGCGATCATCCTCGGGCTGATGAACCTTGCGTCGAACCTGAGTGGCGCAGTGTTCGTGTTGTTTGCGCAGGACGTGCTCCGAATCACGCCTTTGACCTTCACGATCATGGGGTTCGGATTCGCCGTTGGCGCGATCGTCGGGGGCTACACAGCACCGTGGATGTCGCGGACGCTGGGAAGCGGCACCTGCCTCTCCCTGACGCTCGGGTCGTCAGCGGTCATCAGCGTGCTCGTCGGGTTGTCGTCGTGGTGGCCGGTGACAGCGTTGTTGTTCGCCATCGGAACGCTGCTCGGCAGTACCTGGAACGTGATCACGGTCAGCCTGCGACAAACGATCATCCCGTCACACCTGCTCGGTCGGGTGAACAGCGTCTACCGCTTCTTCGCATGGGGGATGATTCCGTTCGGCGCTCTGCTGGGCGGTCTCGTGGTGGTTGTTGCCGGCAGGTATGTCAGCAACGAAATGGCCCTGCGTTGCGTGTGGTTCGTCGACGGATCGATCTACTTCGTTCTCTTCGTCTTCGGTCGCAGGATCCTGACGACCGAGCGACTGGAAGCCGCTCGGGCCGCCGGCATCGACGTCGCCATGGCTGGCTGATCCGCCCGGGCCCGTCAACCGCATCCGGACGCGGCGGCCTATCGTCGATGGATGGGATCTGTGACGGTGTTGGACGGCGGGATGGGGCGCGAATTGATGCGGATCGGCGCGCCGTTCCGGCAGCCCGAGTGGTCGGCGCTGGCCTTGACCGACGGGCCCCACCGGGTCGTGGAAGCCCACTCGAACTTCATCGACGCCGGCGCGCAGGTGATCACCACGAACAGTTATGCGATCGTGCCGTTCCACATCGGCGCCGAGCGATTCGAAGCCGAGGCGGTGGGGCTTGCCGACCTCGCCGGACGATTGGCGCGCCAGGCGGCCGACTCTGCTTTGGCTGCGAACGTGATTGTTCGGGTCGCTGGATCGTTGCCTCCGTTGTTCGGCTCGTATCGACCCGACCTGTTCGATGTGTCGAGGGCTTCGGTGATCATCGATCCGTTGGTCGAAGGATTGCAGCCACACGTCGACCTCTGGTTGGCCGAGACGCTGTCGTCGATCGCCGAGGCGCAGGCGGTCCGGGCGGCACTCGATCGGTTCAACTCGGCGATCCCGTTGTGGATCTCGTACACGCTCGCCGATCACGGCGACGGCCTGTTGCGGTCAGGCGAAACAGTGGCCGACGCGGTTTCTGCTGCGCTCGATCTGGGGGCCGTGGCGGTGCTGTTCAACTGCAGCCAAGCCGAGTCGATTACCGCCGCAATCGAGATTGCGATCGACGCGACGCGCGCCGCGACGGATAGTGGGAGCGAGGTCGAAATCGGTGGGTACGCGAACCGATTCGTCGCAGCGCACACCGAAACCGCCGAGGCGAACGAGCAGATCACCCGGCTTCGGGACGACCTCGATCCAGTGAGCTACGGCGAGTTCGTCGAAGCCTGGCTGGACATTGGTGCAACGGTGGTCGGCGGCTGTTGCGGTATGGAGCCGGCGCACATCGCCCGTATTGCCCAGCTGGTCGCCCAGCGCTGACCGGCCCAGGACCCGCTCGACGCTGGACCGGCTCGGCCTCAGCTACGGTCGAGCGAATGGATTCCTCGATCGTTCACGACGTCCACATGGCCATCAACCTGGTGCATCGTTTCATCTATTTCGTTCCGGAAGCTGCCGAGGAGTACGCCGCGATCGGTGTCACCGGCCGCGGTGGCTACTTCGCTTCGCGGGTCGCTCCGCTCGGCGCAGTCCCCGACCAGGTGATCGTCGCGACCTTCTTCAACTTCCACCCGCGGGCGGTCCGGGCCGCGATGCCCGGGGTGTGGGAAGCAGTGTCACCTGCAGCCTTGCAAGCGGCACGGTTTCGAGCAGTTCGACGGGCCATCGACCGGGTCGGGGTGAACCTCTCGGCCGACGTCATCGCGGAAGCGCGATCGATCATCGACCCGGTGGTGGCCGGGCTCGACCTCGCCGGCAAACCGCTTGCGGCAGCAAACGCATCCGTCGCCCTGCCCGAAGACCCGATGGTGGCGCTCTGGCAACAACTCGCCGTGGTGCGCGAGTGGCGCGGTGAC
>JANOEM010000404.1:0-29151 GCA_031413195.1 Actinomycetes bacterium | reverse complement strand
CGCGAACGCCAGGAGCGCCTCGACAGTGGCGACCTCGGTGGCGTCTACGCCGAGATCGCCGAGGCGCTCGACGACATCATCGACGAGGAACGCCACGCCATCGAGAACGCGACGCGCGATGCACAGGCCAGCGGCGACGAGCGCCGCGCCGAGAACGCCCGTCAGACCGCCGAGGATCGCAACTTCCGGCTCGACATGATGCCCGACGACCTGGCCGGCAAGGTCCGCGAACTTCAGGCTTACGACTTCGAATCGGCCGAGGCTCGCCAACGGTTCGAAGATCTGATGGAAAAGCTGCGCCAGCAATTGATGCAGCAGACCGTCGACCAGATGAGTGGGGCGATGCAGAACATGACCCCCGAAGACATGGCGCGCATGAAGGATATGCTCGCCAATCTCAACGAGATGCTCGAGAAGCAACAGCGGGGCGAGGATCCGGAGTTCGAAAAGTTCATGGAGAACTTCGGCGACTTCTTTCCGGAGAACCCCGAAACGCTCGAGGAGCTGCTCGAAATAATGGCCAAGCGGATGGCTGCGATGCAGGCGATGATGAACTCGATGACACCCGAACAGCGGGCCCAGATGCAACAGCTCAGCGATCAGTTGATGGACGACATGGACCTGCGTTGGCAGATGGACCAACTCGGCCAGAACATGCGCAGCATGTTCCCCCAGATGGGCTGGAACCAGGGGTACGAATTCGAAGGTCAAGATCCGATGGGTTTCGGCCAGGCGATGCAGACGATGCAAGAACTCGGTGAACTCGACCAGTTGGAGAACCTCCTGCGCAACGCCACCAACCCCGGCGCTCTGGCCGAGGCCGACATGGATCGCGTGCGCGACCTGATGGGCGACGATGCAGCCAAGTCACTCGAACGACTCGCGGAGCTCGCCAAGATGCTCGAGGAAGCCGGCTTGATTCAGAACAAGGAGGGGCGTCTCGAGCTCACTCCCAAGGGGTTGCGCAAGATCGGTTCGAATGCATTGCGCGAACTGTTCAGCAAGCTGACCAAGGACAAGATGGGTCAGCACCAGATGGACAATCTCGGGCAGGGCCATGAACGGACCTACGAGACCAAGCAGTACGAGTACGGCGACCCGTTCAACCTCGACCTCCAGCGAACGATCCGGAATGCGCTTTCACGCGGTGGAGGTGGGACACCGGTTCATCTGTCGCCCGACGACTTCGAGATCGAGCGAACGGAACATCTCACCAAATCGGCCACCGTGTTGTTGCTCGACTTGTCGATGAGCATGCCGATGCGTGACAACTTCCTGCCAGCGAAGAAGGTCGCGATGGCTCTGCATTCGTTGATCTCGTCGCAGTTCCCACGTGACTATCTAGGTCTGGTCGGCTTCGGCGAGGTGGCGCGTGTGCTGACCGCCGAGCAACTGCCCGAAGTCAGTTGGGACTTCGCGTACGGCACCAACATGCAACACGCCTTCATGCTCAGCAGGAAGTTGTTGGCCCGCCAGACCGGCACCAAGCAGATCATCATGATCACCGACGGCGAGCCGACCGCTCACATCCGCCCAAACGGCGAGCCGTACTTCAACTACCCACCGACTCAGGAGACCGTCGAAGCAACCCTTCGCGAAGTCGTGCGGTGCACGAAGGACAACATCCGGATCAACACCTTCATGCTCGATGCCGATCGATCGCTGAAGAGCTTCATCGAGAAACTCACCGCAATCAATCGCGGCAGGGCGTTCTTCACCACGCCCGAGACCTTGGGCGACTACGTGCTCGTCGACTTCATCGAGAACAAGAAGCGGATCGCACGCGGCGGTCGCCAAGCCGGCTGACCCCGCCGCGATCACCGGGCCACCCACTTTCAGCCCACCCCAACCAGGTGGATGATCTCCGTCCCGAAGTGCCCAATGGATGATCTTCGTCCCGCCCGGGCGGGACGGAGGTCATCCGATAGGGCACTGATGCGGGATTCGAGGGAGGCGACGCATGTGGGCGACCAAGGTCCACCGATAGCGTCGCCGCAGCGGCTTCCCCCAACTGATCACGTTCATCAGCGAATGGGGACCACATGCCAGCCACTCTCACGTCCGAAGCCCTCGTCTGGATGCGCGGCCACCACGGCGTCATCACCTCCGAAACCCTCCGACGGTTCAATGTCTCGCGTCGAAGCAAGCTCGATTTGGTTGTTGCTGGGCTTCTCATCTCGGTGTATCCCGGCGTCTACCGAATTGCTTCCCAGCCCATCACACTCGAATCGCGATGTGTAGCACTGTGCGCGCTGCACCCCACGGGCTTCATCACCGGACCTACCGGGGGCCGCCTCGCAAGCGTGCGTCGAATGCCGAAGGACAACCTCCTCCACTTCTGTGCACCTCACGGACTCGGGCGTGCGGCGGGCGATGACGTGCGGCTACGGCAGTCCCGACGAGTCGAACCAACCGATGTGCAGGTGAGACCCGATGGCGTGCGGATGGCCTCACCCTGGCGACTCGCCTTCGATCTCGCAGCGGATCTGTCGGCTCACGATCACGCGTCGGTGGTCGAGCAGATCCTGGAGCGCAAGATGTGCCAAATGCCGACGCTGATCGCAACAGGCCGACGACTGGCGCACATTGCCCGCCCAGGCTCGCGCCGCTTCATCGAGACCCTCGTGGGACGCATCCCCGGTGGGGCGATTGAATCGGACCCGGAGTTGAGGTTGGCACGAGCGCTTCGCGATCGTGGAATTCCGATATGTGCCCAGGTAACGAGGTTGCGGTTGCCGAATGGCCGCTACGCGCGGCTCGACCTGAGCGTGCCCGACGTTCAGTGGGGCGTCGAGGTCGACGTGCATCCGGATCATCTGCTTCTCGAGGGAACGACCAAGGACAAGCGCCGCGACCGGCAGGCCAGGTTGATCGGCTGGCAGATCGAGCGTGTCACAGGTCTGGATCTGCTCGATCTCGACGCGATCGCCGACGAACTGCTCGCGCTGTATCGACGTCGATGTGCCGAGTTCGCCGTGCTGAACCTCGCCCCGTTGTGAGCCGACTCCTGCGAAATCTGTTCGCATCGGATGATTCGCGTCCCTCCCGGGCGGGACGCGAATCATCCGATAGGGACTCTGGGACGGAGATCATCCAACGTTTGGTGGGGGCGGGGGTCGTGGGGTCGGAAACGAGAAATCTCGAAAATGTGAGATCCGCCCTTGCAATGGTGCGATGTGATAGGGGACAATGACACCCATGTAATTACAGGGGTGCGATCAGGGGGGCGAACACGCCGAATCCGATGCGTATCCAGGCCGACAAAGGCAGGAGGCCACACACATGACACACACGATGCATGGTAGGAACACAGAGGACGACCGGAGTTGGCAGGATCAAGCCAACTGTCTCGGCGTCGACCCCGATCTGTTCTTTCCCGAACGAGGCGCAAGTACGCGCGAGGCCAAAGAGGTGTGCCGCGGCTGCGTCGTGCGCTTGGACTGCCTGGAGTTCGCACTCGTCAACGGCGAGAAGTTCGGGATCTGGGGCGGCTTGAGCGAGCGCGAGCGTCGTCGTCTTCGCCGCCAACGGGCGCAGTCCGGTCGCCGTACGGCGACTGCTTGACCGGTCCCAACACTGGTTTCGGCGCTTGACCGGCTCGGAGAAAACCGTTGCGAGTGCCTACCGCTGGCCACAGGGCCACTGGTAAGGTGAGCCCATGTTCCCAGCATTCCTCGATTCGCCCCAAGAGATCATCATTCTCGTCGTTCTTCTGGTCGTGCTGTTCGGTGGATCGCAGATCCCCAAGCTCGCCAAGAACCTCGGCAAGGCCCAGACCGAATTCAAGAAAGGCCTCGATCAGGGTCAGAAGGAAGCAGCGGCAGTTCCTGAGGAAACGGTCGATGAGAAGTTGGCCCGCCTCGACAAGATCGACAAGGGCGACAAAGCGGCCGGCAGCCTCTGACTGAATTGAGTCGAGGTTGACTGATTCGGCGCTGGGTAGCTCATTTCAGTTCAACCAGGGAACCTTCGGGAACAAGAAACGCCGGGTCGCTCACGAGCGACACCGGCGTCTTGTATTTCGCGATACTTTCGGGTGAGTCAGTGGGCGGCGGCGACAGTCAGGCTGCGCCGACGCTTCAGGATGCGGCGACGTTCCCGTTCGCTGCATCCACCCCACACGCCGTGTTCGATCCGATTGTAGAGCGCGTACTCTTTGCAGGTCTCCACGACCGGACAGGTCGCGCAGATCTTGCGAGCGCGGTCCACGCCGACGCCGTCGCTCGGGAAAAATGTCGCTGGGGGGTAGCTTCGGCAATTGCCTTCGGCCATCCAGATGGTTGCCGCGTCTTCTGAAGTGTGATCGTGCATCAACGAGCCTTTCGCTTGTTTCCACTTGTGTGGTCCACCCGCACGAGCCCCGATGGGCCCCGGTTCCTCAACCGTGAAGTGCGTCTCTCCTCAGACGTTCTTCGTAGCCGAATGGTTCCCGGTTGTGTGTGAGTCAAGCACAATCGCCCTGTCCTGCCAACCGTTCCAGCCGACAATCAACCTTTCGGCCGATATGCTTTTTTCCTTCGTCTGCCAGGAGTTATTGCCATGACCGACCTCAACGTTCAACCTCGGGCCCACGCCAAAATCGTCTACCTCGGCCCGGTCTCACCTCATTGGGAGGTCTACGGCGCCTACGGTGAGCGGTCGGTGATCGACGAGTTCCGGGCTCGTGTCCTCGCCCGTCTGGTTCTGCTACCCCGCGACGACCCGCAGTTCCGGCGCAACCGCGAACGCATCATCCGTGACGCCGAGCGTGAGGCGATCTCGCTCGAATGGGACCTCGGCTTGTTGGACGACGACGAGTAGGCGCACCGGTTCGCATTGCAGACTGCGCGAAGGGATCGCTGAAACCCGTCGTCGGACTATGGTTCCGTCGTGCGAGACGAGCGACACCTCAACAGAGAACTCAGTTGGCTGGCGTTCAACCGGAGAGTGCTTTCGCTGGCCGGTGAGCCGGGCATCCCTCTCCTCGAGCGTGTCAAGTTCACCGCGATCTTCTCATCGAATCTCGACGAGTTCTTCCAGGTGCGAGTTGCAGCTCTGCATGATCAGGTCGCTGCGAACATCACCAAGCCCGGCCCTGACGGAAGAACTCCGGCCGAGCAACTCAGCGAGATCGGCGAGGTCGTCCGTGAACTGATCGCGATCCAAGAAGACATCATCGGCAACGAGCTGCTGCCGATGATGCGCAACGAGGGAATCGAGATCGTTGAATGGGACGAGCTGTTGCCGCGTGAGCTCAGCGCAGTGGTCGATATCTTCAGCCAGCGGATCTTCCCGGTGCTCACGCCGCTCGCCGTTGATCCGGCTCATCCGTTCCCGTACATCTCCAATCTCGCGCTCAGCCTGGCGGCAACCGTTCGCGATCCCGATACCGGTGAGCGCAGGTTTGCTCGATTGAAGGTTCCATCGATCCTGCCGCGGTTGGTCGCGCTGCCCGGCGGTCAACGTTTCGTTCCGCTGGAGCAGGTCATCGCTGCCCATCTGCACACCTTGTTCATCGGGATGGAGATCGAGGAAGTGGCCGCATTCCGGATCACCCGAAATGCTGACCTCACCCTCGAGGACGAAGATGCCGACGACTTACTCGCGGCAGTGGAGCTCGAGCTGCGGAGGCGACGATTCGGGCGAGCCGTACGTCTCGAAGTCGGCGCCTCGATTGGTCCGGAGATGCTCGAGTTGCTGCTCCGCGAACTCGAACTGGAACCCGACGCTGTCACGTTCCATCGACTGCTCCTCGATCCGACATGCCTCTTCGCGATCCACGCGATCGATCGTCCCAAGTTGAAGGATGCCCCGTGGCCGCCCGTCACTGCCGGACGAATAGCCCGAGCAGAGGAGGCCGATCGCAGTCTCTTCTCGGTGATCCGCGAGCGGGCCCTGCTGGTGCACCATCCGTACGAATCCTTCGCGAGTTCGGTAGAGGCGTTCTTGGCCGAAGCGGCAGACGATCCGCGGGTGCAAACGATCAAGATGACGCTGTATCGCACGTCGGGTGACAGCCCGATCGCGCGAAGTCTGATGCGTGCAGCCGAACGCGGGGTCCAAGTTGCGGTGCTGGTCGAGTTGAAGGCCCGTTTCGACGAAGCGACGAACGTGACGTGGGCCAAGACCCTTGAGCGCGCCGGCGTCCATGTGGTCTACGGCCTGGTTGGTTTGAAGACTCACGCCAAGTGCGTCTTGGTCGTACGCAACGATGCCGACGGGTTGCGACGGTATGTGCACCTCGGCACGGGTAACTACAACTCCAAGACGGCACGGCTGTACGAGGACCTCGGCTATCTCACCTGCGATCCGGCGATCGGCGAGGACGCGACCCAACTGTTCAATCATCTCACCGGTTACAGCCGGGGCACCGACTATCGATCGCTGGTCGTCGCCCCGCACACGTTGCGGTCGAGACTGCTCGAACTGATCGCGAACGAGGCATCACACGGTGCCGCGGGTGCGATCACGATCAAGACCAATTCGATCGGCGACCCCGAGATTATCGAGGCGCTGTATGCGGCAAGCGCCGCGGGTGTGCGAGTCGATCTGCTGATCCGTGGCATTTGCTGCATCCGGGCAGGCGTGGCCGGCTTGTCCGAGAACATCAGGGTGCGCAGCGTGCTCGGTCGATACCTCGAACATTCACGGATCTACCGGTTCGGGCACGGCGACTCGGGTGCAAGTGGATCCGATCCGAAACCGTTGTTCCTGATCGGTTCGGCGGATCTGATGCCCCGCAATCTCGATCGCCGGGTGGAGACCCTGGTGCCGGTCAGTCACCCGAAACATCAACCATGGCTGGAGCAGGTCATCGCGTTTCAACTCGCCGACGACATCGTCGCGTTCGACCTTCAACCCGACGACACTTGGCTTCGTGTCGGTCCACCCGACGCGTTCGAACCTCACAGCCAAGAACGGATGTATCACTGGGTGAGCGCCCAGCAACGCCGCTGAGTGCTGGGACGACTCGCCTGGGAGTTCCTATCGTTTGCTTGTTGTTCACCTTATGTACACCCGAGAACGGGCCAGACTTCACCTTCGTTTCGTATCTTGCTCCTCGTCCATTGACGAAAACGAGGGAGTGTTTACGTGAACACATCGAAAAGACGCGTGGTCCTGGCCAGCGTTCTCAGCTTGTCGCTCATTGCCGCAGCGTGCGGTAGCGACGACAAGGAAGCGACATCGACCACTGCGGCTGCTGCAGCTACGACAGAGGCCGTGACGACCGAAACCGAGGCGACGACGGCCGAGACCGCCGCCGCAACGACAGCCGCGCCGGAGGAGACGACCGCGGAAACAACGGCAGGGACCGATTCAGGTGCGACTGCCGAGATCGCCGGTGGCGAGGTGTTCATCTCCGGGTCCTCCACGGTGGAACCGATCGCGGTCCTCGTTGCCGAACTCGCCGATTCACTGTCCGGCGGGGAGCTCGCAGTGTCGGTCGAAGGTCCCGGTACCGGCGACGGCTTCGCAAAGTTCTGTGAAGGAGAAGCTGACATCAGCAACGCCTCTCGTCCGATCAAGGACGAAGAAGCCCAACTCTGTGCGGATGCCGGGATCGAGTTCGTCGAACTCGCCGTAGCTATCGATGGTCTGACCGTTGCGACCAGCATTGCCAACACCGCCGTGCCGTGTCTCGACGTCCCGGCGCTCTACGCACTGCTTGGTCCTGAATCAGAGGGCTTTGGCAACTGGAGCGACGCGATCCCGCTGGCCACGGAGTTGGAGTCGACGACAGTCGACTTGCCCGATGCGCCGTTGGACATCACTGGCCCAGGAGTCGAAAGTGGCACCTACGACTCGCTCGTCGAGTTCGTCGCGAAGTCGATCGCCGAGGATCGCGAGCAGGAAGTGAAGTTCCGCAGCGACTACACCCAGAGTGCAAACGACAACCTGATCATCGAGGGCATCGAAGCGTCGGACACGTCGCTCGGATGGGTCGGTTTCGCCTTCTACGAGGTGGAGAAGGATCGCATGAACGCAATCGCGATCGACGCCGGTGATGGCTGCGTTGCTCCGACGACGGAGACGATCGCCGACGGCACGTACCCGTTCAGCCGCACGCTGTACATCTACGTCAGCAAGAACGCGATGGCCGACAATCCGGCAGTTGCGAGCTTCGTCGACATCTTCTTGTCGGATGACGGCATCGCCCAGGTGAGCGAGGCCGGCTATGTCCAACTCGGCGACGAGGAACTTGGCGCTTCCATTGACGCTTGGGCAGCTGCCCAGGGCTGAACAGTGTGACGTCGTGCTGCGACCGACTGGTTCCCCCCAACCAGTCGGTCGCAAACCACGTACCTGATCACATACCCAATCGCATACCATGACGACCCTGACCCCCGCCCGAACCCAAGTCACCACCGTGGCCGACTTGCGTGGCAACGCAAAGCGGATCCGCAAGGAACGGGTCGTTCGCACCTTGCTGTTCGCCGCTGCAGCTTTCACGATCGTCATCAGCGTGCTCATCGTGTGGACGGTCTTCCGAGAGGCGTGGACCTTTCTCACCGGGCTCGCAGATGAATCCGGCCTCGGCGCGTTGATCGACGACGGCAAGAAGCCGGGTTGGTACCCCCGCGATGGCCGATTCGACATTGCAACGATCGTCATCGGCACGTTCATCGTGTCGATCATCGCAATGATGGTTGCGACCCCACTCGGTCTGGGCAGCGCAATCTACCTCAGCGAGTACGCGAGCCCGAGAGCGCGACGCTGGCTCAAGCCGATCCTCGAAATGTTGGCGAGCATCCCCAGTGTCGTTCTCGGCTTCTTCGCGATCCGGTTCCTCGGGCCGAACCTGATCCAGCCGATCTTCAACACCCCTTCGACGAAGAACCTGCTGGTGACCGGAGTGGCCATCGGAATTCTGGTGACTCCGCTGATGGCATCGATCACCGAAGACGCACTTCGGTCGGTACCTCAGTCACTGCGCGAAGCGAGCTACGGAATCGGCGCGCGCAAGAGCGTGACCACGATCAAGGTCGTGCTTCCGGCGGCCATCTCCGGAATCGTCGCTGCATTCATCATCTCGATTTCGCGTGCGATCGGCGAGACCATGGTAGCCGCACTTGCCTCCGGCGCTCTCGGGCAGGCGCCGCGGACCTTTCACCCGACCGACTCGGGGTTGACCATGACTGCTGCGATGGCGCAGTTGGCGTCGGGAACAGACAACATCGCAGGGAGCGGCCTTGCCTTTCAGAGTCTGTTCTTCGTCGGTGCCGTGCTGTTCGTGATGACTCTTGTCCTGAACGTCATCGGCGACCGTTTCGTGCAGCGCGTGCGGAACCAGTACTAGGAGCCCGTCGTGACAACCATCATGAACCCGGGCGTGACGCCAACTGAAATCGTTCGAGCCGCGCTGACCGGCAAACGCAATGACTTTCGCGGAACAGCCTTTCTGATCAGTCTGATGTTGGCGCTCTTTTTGTCTCTTGGAGTGCTGGTCCTGCTCTTGTGGCAGGTGGTGAGGAGTGCGTTCCCTGTGTTCCAGGAACGTGGAGTCAGCTTTCTCACGTCTGACCTCGCGTCTTCGCCCGACAAGGCAGGTATTGCCCAAGGTCTGTGGGGCAGCTTGGTCATTTCCGCTTTCGTCGTCGCAGTTGCGTTCCCGATCGGAATTGCGGCCGGCGTATACCTCGAGGAGTACGCGAAGCCGAACAAGATGACCCGATTCATCCAGATCAACATTCGCAACCTGGCCGGCGTGCCGAGTGTCGTGTACGGAATTCTCGGTCTACTGGTGTTCGTGAAGGCCGGCGAAAGCATCACAGGTGGCCGCAGCGTGATCGCCGCCGGATTGACACTGGCAGTTCTGGTGCTTCCGATCATCGTGATCACGACTGCCGAGTCCGTGAGAGCCGTTCCGAGCGGCTTGCGGGAGGCCGGTTTCGGTGTCGGAGCGACACGTTGGGAGACGACTCGTGACCATGTCCTACCGTTTGCCGCGCCGGGAATCCTGACCGGGACGATGCTCGCCGTTGCCCGAGCTCTTGGCGAAGCGGCCCCACTGATCCTGATCGGAGCGATTACGGGCCGGTTGGCTCAGGCCAAGGATCAAGGCTTGATCGATCGCCTCCAGGGAAAGTTCACGGCCGTGCCGATGACGATTTATGGATGGGCCAACGAACCGAACAAGCCCGGCAAGGAAACCGGACTCACATTTGCACAGCTCACCTCTGCCGCGATCGTGGTCCTCGTTGCAGTCGTGCTCTTGATCAATCTTGTTGCGATCGTCCTCCGCAACCGCTTCGAAAAGGCACGGTCGATGTAGCTCATGGATAATCTTGAGAATCGCGCGAAGGAGTCATCGACGATGACATTTGAAACAGAACCCCAACCTGCCACCACCACCGCTGCCCGGCCGATCGCTGCAGACGCGGCTGATCTCCCGCCGTCGGCGCAGGTGTTCGAGACCAAAGATCTGTCTGTGTACTACGGCGGGTTCCGAGCGGTTCGCGACGTCAGCCTTGTGCTCCGCCAACAAGAGATCACTGCGTTCATCGGTCCTTCAGGGTGCGGCAAGACGACGGTGTTGCGGTGCTTCAACCGAATGAACGACCTGATCGACATCGCGCGGGTAGAAGGCGTCGTCAACTTTCACGGCGTCAATCTCTACGATCCGCAGGTCAATGCGGTCGAGGTGCGACGCCGAATCGGGATGGTCTTCCAGAAGCCGAACCCTTTTCCGAAGAGCATCTACGACAACGTCGCATACGGTCCCCGTCTGAGCGGAATCAAGAAGAAGGCCGACCTGGATCAGATCGTCGAGATCTCGCTCAAGGACGCCGCGTTGTGGGACGAGGTCAAAGACCGTCTCAAGGCGTCCGGCCTCGGCTTGTCCGGTGGGCAGCAGCAGCGATTGTGCATCGCTCGAGCAATTGCTGTCGAGCCCGAAGTCGTCTTGATGGACGAACCATGCTCGGCGCTCGACCCGATTGCGACGGCGCGGATCGAAGACCTGATGCGCGAAATGAAGAAGAAGTACACGATCCTGATCGTGACGCACAACATGCAGCAGGCGGCCCGGGTCAGTGATCGAACCGCATTCTTCACGACCGAGGTCAACACCGAGAGCGATCGCCGAACGGGCGTGCTCGTCGAGTTCGACCGGACCAAGGTGATGTTCTCGACTCCCTCGGATGTACGAACCGAACAGTACGTGACGGGGAGGTTCGGCTGATGGAGGACGAACTCCGCAAAGGCTTTCACGAAGAACTCGAGGAGATTCGAACCGAACTCGCTCACCTCGCGGCGTTCGTCACCGAATCAATCCCTCGCGCCACGAACATTCTTCTGTCCGGGGATCTCGAGGGCGCCGACTATCTGATCAGCGCCGATGACGAGATCGATGCGAAGACGCTGGATCTCGAGGAACGATGCGTCCAGATCATCGCCCTCCAGGCCCCGGTCGCCGGGGACCTACGTCACATCCTTGCTGCAATTCGGATGACCGCCGAGATCGAGAGATCGGCCGATCTGCTCTGCAACATCTGCAAGGCGGCACGTCGGATCTACGGGCACGAACTGGACCCGGCGCTTCGTGGCATCATCACCAGAATGGGCGAGCAGGCCCAGTTCCTGTACATCGCTGCGATCGAGTCGTTCGTCGACAACGATGCTGCGAAGGCGGCAGCCATCGACGACATGGACAACTTCCTCGATTCGCTGCAACGCCAGTTCGTGCAGGCGATCTTCGAGAGCCACGCCGAAGGCCACATCGATCTGCAGGTGGCTGTGCAGTTGGCGGTTGTCGCTCGGTTCTACGAGCGCATCGGCGATCATGCAGTCAACATCGGCGAACGCGTCCGCTATGCGGTCACCGGATGGATGCCCGAACATAAGGGTGCCGCCCGGTACCGGACCAAGACCGGCGAGGCAGATGCTGCGACCGGCGTCGCAGAGCGGTGACATTCGTCTGGCTGCTCGCAGGCTCCGTCGTCGGTGCGCTTGCCACCGTGATCATCTTTCGCCGTCAGGCGGCCGTCGCCCCGGTGAAGACGGCGCCAGACGACGATCTGAAGGTGGCCCAAACGGCCGAGATTCGACGAACAGCTGAGCTGATGCAGGCTGCGCTCGATGCACTTCCAACGGGCGTGATCGTTGCGGACACAGAGGGCAGAGTGCTCTTTCGAAATCGTGCAGCCGATCCCGCGGGGGAGGATTCGCACAACGAGGTCCTCGTCCAGGCAGCGGTGCAGTACCACCTTCGTGCGGCGCTGCGTGGCTCGCAGCGGTCGCAGACGGTCGAACTCTCCGGTCCGCCGCGACGAGTCGTGGTCGTTCACGCCCTGCCACTCGGTTCCGGCGGAGCGTTGGCAACGATCGAAGATGTCACCGAACGGTCACGTCTCGATTCGGTCAGGACCGACTTCGTCGCCAACATCAGTCACGAACTGAAGACCCCGATCGGCGCCCTGGCCGTGTTGGCCGAGACGCTGATCGACGAGGAAGACCCGGTGCTCATCGGTCGGTTGGCCGGCAAGACGGTGAACGAGGCCCATCGTGTGGCCAAGATCATCGACGACCTGCTCGAACTCTCGCGAATCGAGTTGAGCGGGGACCTCGTGGTGACACGATGCGAAATCGGGTCATTGCTCAACGAGGCCTGCTCGCGAAGCAGTTACGCGGCCCAGCAGCGACAGGTCATCGTTCAAGTCGGCGAGATCGCCGACGATGTGAATCTCAACGCAGACTCCGCACAGATCTCGTCAGCGCTCGGAAACCTGGTCGACAACGCCGTGAAGTACAGCGAGGCCGGTGGCAAGGTGACCGTCACTGCGTTCCCGGAATCTCAAGGTGTCACGTTCACCGTCACCGACAGCGGCATCGGCATTCCGTCGCACGATCTCGACCGCATCTTCGAGCGGTTCTATCGAGTGGATCGCGCTCGCAGCCGAGGAACCGGAGGGACTGGTCTCGGGCTGTCGATCGTGCGCCACGTGGCGAGCAATCACGGCGGCGCGGTGACCGTCGAGTCCCGCGAGGGTGAAGGTTCCACGTTCCGTCTCTACATCCCTGATCGGCCGGTATCTCAGTCATGACCACCCCCACTGTCTTGCTCGTCGAGGACGAGGACAGCTTCGTCGAGGCCCTCACTGTCGGACTGAATCGCGAAGGGTTCCGTGTGGTTGTTGCACTCGACGGTGCTTCGGCGCTGAAACAGTTCGAGTTGGTTCAGCCCGACGTGATTCTGCTCGATCTGATGCTTCCTCGCGTGTCCGGGATCGACGTCTGCCGAGAGATCCGCAAGACGAGCAATGTGCCGATCATCATGGTCACTGCCAAGAGCGCAGAGATCGACATGGTGGTTGGGCTCGAAGTCGGCGCCGATGATTACATCACCAAGCCGTACCGGATCCGCGAGCTCGTAGCGCGGCTGCGGGCGCTGTTGCGCAGAGCCGCAATGGAATCATCAGGAACAGTTGTCGAACCTCTGTCCACCACGGATTCCTCGGTCCGATCTGCCACCTCGACTCGTTCGTTGGTGGTGGGCGAGGTCTCACTCGACTCCGATGAGCACATCATCACAGTGTCGGGACAGCCCGTGAGCATGCCGCTCAAGGAGTTCGAACTGTTGCAACTGTTGTTGAGCAACGTCGGGCGAGTGCTCACCCGCGAGCTGCTGATCGACCGGGTCTGGGGTGTCGACTACGTCGGCGACACCAAGACTCTTGATGTCCACATCAAGCGGATCCGGGCAAAGATCGAACCGGATCCAGGTCATCCGACCCGGATCGTGACGATCCGCGGCCTTGGTTACAAGTACGAACGGCCGACACCTAGCATGCGTGCGTGAGCGTTGACCCGACGAACGGTGACCGCAGGCCGGTCCGTGTTCGTCGCTCGGCCACGGATCGGCGTGCCCCGCGTATCTCGGCGTTCACGCGCCTCGCCCGTGTCCAGGCAATCAGCGCAGCAGGTGACGGGTGCCTTGCCCTGGCGCTCGCGACATCGCTGTTCCTCGGCCTGAACCCCACGGCCGCAAGGCCGAAGGTGCTGCTGTTCCTCGTGATCAGCTTCGTCCCATTCCTGGTCGTCGCGCCATTGATCGGCCCGTTCATCGACCGAATGGCGGGCGGCCGACGACTTGTGATGCAAGCCGTCGCGCTGGCGCGGGCCGCCGTGATGCTGCTGATGGCATTCCATCTCGACGACGTGTTGCTCTACCCGATCGCGTTCGCTGCGTTGGTCCTGCAGAAAACTCAGAGCATCTCCAAGTCAGCGCTCGTCCCGTCGGTCGTGCGACACGAGAGTGACCTGGTCGAGGCCAACTCGAAGCTCGGGCTGATCGCCGGGATATTCGGGTTCATCGGTGCTGCAATCGCCGGAGTGGCGAAACTGCTCTTCGGCGTGGAGGGCGCGCTGATCACCGGATCGATGCTGTTCGTCGGTGCCTTCTTCGTGGCCTCACGGTTGCCGGGCGAGGTACTCGCGGCGAAACGGGCAACACTCGAGGAACGTGTCGAACTGACTTCGGCCCCGATCACCCTCGCAGCATCTGCGATGGCTCTACTTAGGGCGTCGGTCGGATTCTGTTTCTTCCTACTCGCCTTTTGGTTACGGACCAAAGAAGCGGGCACTGCCCTGGTCGGAATCGCAATTGGGATGGTCACGGTGGGCGTCATGATCGGAAACGCAATCGCGCCCACGATTCGCAGAAGGACCAGTGAGGAGCCGATGTTCATCGGCGCATTGGGGCTGACCGCAATCGCCGGCCTCAGCGCGGCCCTGTTCGGCGGAGTGGCATCGGCGATCCTGCTCGCCCTCGTGGTGAACTTCTCAGCCGCGCTCGCTCGGCTCGCGTTCGATTCGATCGTTCAGCGAGACGCCCCGGACGCGAACCAGGGGCGGGCATTCGCGCAGTTCGAGACGAAGTTCCAGCTGGCGTGGGTCCTCGGCGGTGTCTTGCCGGTCCTGTACGGACCAGACACCGATGGCGAGGGACCGCTCGGGTTTGCGATCGTCGGAGTCATTGCGTTGTTCGCTGTGGTGTCCTACATCGTCGGCACCCGCCGCCTCGCCGCAGGCAAAGTGATCCCAGAACCGTTCGGTAAGCGGGCGCGCCGCCAACTCGCAGCAGAGGTGGAACGACGTAAGGCCAAGCGCGAGGGTACGACCCCGACCCGGGGCACCACGCGCCCCCAGGACCGGCCGCCCCAACCGAAAGGCCTTCCCCCGCCGTCTCCGCCGCGGTCGTCATCGGACGCCGTCGGTCGGGCCCTTCGTGGCGATCCGCTGCGCCCGCCGAAGCAGAGCAAGTTCGGTTGATCGGTGTTCGCGGGCCGGGACCCGTCAGATGTCTTCGCGATCCTGGCCCAGATCTGGCAACTCGATGTCGAGTTCGAGGCGAGCGAGCCAGAGCCCGGGGGCGTCGATCTCGGCAGGAGTGGGCAACGAGCCCGCTTGGTCGAGCAATTGGTTGACCGCCGGCTGTCCGCCGCGCCCGAACACTCCGTCGATGAACCCCCGGCCGCGTTCCACCTGTTGGCGGGTGAGATGAAGGCCGAGGAGACGTTCGACGAAGATGTCGTCCGGCGACACGTCGACCCGCCGTCTGCGCACGGCCTCGCTGATCCGTTGGGCGTCGCCACCGATCAGACGAAGCGCGACAGCGTCGACGACGAAGTCGACGTATCCGATGAACGCAGCCATGGCAGCGTCGAGCTGCGGCTTCAGAGCGGCTTGGGCCGGGCTCTCGACCGCTCCGAGCAGGATCTCGGGATCTCCGAGAGTCTTCTGGAGGGCTTGCATTGGATCGGATCCATCCATGTCGAGCGAACCGAGCTTGTCGGCGACCGCTGAAGGGTCTGGTTGGAACGCTCCGACATGGGCCCGGACGAGTTGGCTGAGTCCCTCGCGAATGTGTTCGACAGAGAACACTGCGTGCGTCGTCAGTTCGTGGACGAGAACCCAGAGCCGCATCGAGTCGCGCGGGAGGCTCCAATCCTGCGCGAATGCATCGATGGTTCCGGGCAACAGCGAGACCTGGTTGACGCCGGCAGCGCGCGGGATCGGCAGGTCGTACTGGCCGAATGCGCGCCTGCCGAGCCGACCGACCATCGACCCAATGGCCATGCCGAGCATCGCCGGCGCCATCATCTGGCTCAATCCGGCCATCATCGCCATCATCGGGTCGGTGTCTGTCGGGCCGTCGCCGCCATCGCTGTCGTCATCGGCCGGGCGCTTGCCCAACGAGATCGCAAGTTCGGTGAACAACGGCCGATACGCGTCGAGGGTCTGCTGAGACCAGGCGCCAGGGGTGGTGGTGGTGATCTCGAAACCGCTGACATCACGCCCGGTCACGTCCAGAACATGGGGCTCGATGATGCGCGCGAGATCGCCGAGAGCGAAGCGGATTGCCGGGTCGACGTTGGCCTCGACCGTGCCCTCTGTCGCTGCGAGTTGGGCGAATTGGCGGGCAGCATCCCAGTTGAGGGGACCCTGGCCGGAGAGCGCTCGGGCAAGGTCACCGAACATCGGAAGGTCACCGAACGGGTTCTCGCCGGAATCGCCAGCTGCCATGAGGACAGATGCTAACGCTGTCGTCGACCGATTGCCGGACGTGAGGGTCGAGGTCGGAGTTAGGGTTCGAGGTGTGACGACTGCAGCAGTGAGGGCCGAACCCGCACAAAGCACTCCAGCGTGGCGCGATCCTGTGACAACGGTGTTGGTCACGGGCACCGAGAGCAGCCTCGGATCTCGCGTCGTGTTGATGTTGTCGAATCGGCTCGAATTCCAGATCGTTCAGTCGGATCTCGAACGGATCGACATTGCCGTGCACCTTGCGGCAGGTGATCACGACACCCGGGCCCGACGGCGCGAGAGTGTCACCAAGGGCGCAGCGACGTTGTTGGCGACGGCCCATGAACGCGGCGTCCAGCACCTGGTGCTGCTCTCGTCGGCGATGGTTTACGGAGCATGGGCGAACAACCCGGTCCCGCTGACGGAGGATGCAGCCCTTCGGCCTGACCTTGACTTTGTGTTCGCACGCCAACTCGCTTCAGTCGAGCAGATGGTCGATGACTGGAGGACCGGCGCTGCCGGGCGAACCGCGACGATCCTGCGGCCGGTCGTCGCAATGTCGGCCGATGGCAGCTCCGGTCTTGCGCGAGCGCTTGCCGCCGGTATGGGGCAACGCTCGGGCGAGGACGACCCGGGGGCGCAGTTCCTGCACCTCGATGACCTCGCCGCCGCGGTGCTGTTGGCCGCCGAGGAGCGCCTTGATGGCGTCTTCAACGTGTCGCCGGACGGCTGGGTCGCGGGCGAACGGGTACGTGCGCTTGCTGGATCGACGCCACGGGTCAAGTTGCCCGAACGCGTCGCCGAGGTCGTTGCGCGGGTCCGCTGGCGATTCCAACGCGGCCCGATCCCGCCCGGATTGCGCAGCTACACGCTGTCGCCGTGGCTGGTCGCGAACGATCGACTCAAGCAGCAGGGGTGGAAGCCGACAATCACCAATGAGCAGGCCTATGTCGAGGGCACAGAAGCGAAGTGGTGGACAATGATCACTCCCAAAAGAAAGCAGGAGATCGCGTTGGCGGGAATGGTCGCAACGGTGGGCGGTCTCGTCGCGACCATCGTGGCAGTTGTCCGTAGCGCCCGCAGCAGGCGGTCTCGCTCGACCTCGGGGGACTGACCGTTCGGGTCGTATCGGGTTGAGTCAGAGTGAACCCGGCTCCTGCGACAGCGTGACGACGATGTCGACTGCTGTGGGCGGCGGAGTCGTCGTGCCGGGAGTGTTGGTTGTGCCCGGCGTGTTGGTCGTGCCCGGCGTGTTGGTCGTGCCCAGAGTGTTGGTCGTGCCCGGAGTGTTGGTCGTGACGACAGCCCTGGTGACGGTGAGCGTCACGGTGTCCCCAGCAGATCGTGCGGCAAGAGCAATGCGCAACATGTCGAGATCGGTCATCGGCAGGCCATCGATTGCCGTGATCACGTCGCCGACCTGAAGGCCAGCAGTGACCGCCGGACCACCGGCGACGACGTGGGTGACGACGACGTCGCTGTCAGGCTCGACGCTGGCCTCGATCCCGAGCCAAGCGGGAGCACCGAGCGTGGCAGCAGCGGTGATCGCTTGGAGCAGTGTGGTCACCGTGACCAGGTGCATCCCGGCGGGGGTGTTCGTGCACATGCCCATCAGCCGGCCCTTGCGGTCGAGCACCAGCGAACCCTCGCCGGTATTGGCTCCGCCGCCCGCTCCTGCGGCATCGCTGTAGGCGACCAATGTGCTGTCGTCCTCGATCCACAGCGAGGCCGATGTGGCTTCCGGGTTCATCACGACGAACCCTCCGGCCGACACATTTGACTTGCTCGCTTCGACGACAGACGTGTCCACTTCGGCCGTGACCGACAGCACGGCCGTGCCGTTGGCGACATCGACGGCGACAACGGCACCCATGACCGTCTCGCCGGACGGGAGCAGGACGACGAATCCCTCTCGACCGCGAACGGCGGCCGCGGTCGTCACCACGTAGTGGCCGGGCATCAGCGCAATGGCAATCGGAGCGAGCATCTCTGCTGTGTCGTCACTTCCGCCGAGCACCATCGTCGGTACGGGCGCTGGCGCGAGCGTTGGAGCGGGCGTCGGTGACGTGGCGGTCGCGGCGCGAGGCGTGATCCGCTCCGATGTTGTGCTGGCCCCGACGGCAACCTCGGAACCCTTCCCTGGATGAGGCACCATCAACCACAATAGACCAATGGCGAGAACAGCCCCCACAGTCCCGGTCGCGACCGAGAGGCCTCGACCGACGACAAGCGGAGGCTCGGACTCGACCCAGTCTGCGGCACCCATCTCGGAGGGGTGACGCCAGGTGCGTTCGTGGGCGGGCAGGGGCGCTCGGGGGTAGTCCGCGTCGTCCTCCCAGTCACCTCGCTCCACGAAGATGAGATGGTAGTCAAGACGATCGACCGGCGGACGTCGCGCCAGGGGGTTCGTCCCGGCGGCTGTCGCCCTCTCGCTATCGACCGAGTCACGGCTACGATGCCAGCGATGCTCGAACCACCTGACGGCGACACCTGGTTGGGCATCTCCGCGATCGAACTGCCGGTGGCGAGGGCCTACGAGTGGGCGGTGCGGCCCGACTGTGGAGCGGTGGTTCTGTTTTCGGGCACCGTTCGTGATCACGCCGACGGCCGGCCCGGGGTGCAGCACCTGACGTACGAGGCCTACGACTCCCAAGTCGTCGCGAAGATGGCCGAGATCGCCGAGGAGACCCGTCGGCGCTGGCCCGACACCGGCGCAATCGCCCTCCTGCATCGCACAGGCCGGCTCGAAATCGGTGAGAGCTCAGTCGTTGTCGCCGTATCGTCGCCGCACCGGCCGGAGGCATTCGAAGCAGGTCGCTATGCCATCGATGCGATCAAGGCAGTCGCGCCGATCTGGAAGCACGAGGTGTGGGACGGCGGCTCCGACTGGGGTACGGGCGCGCAGGTCGTCACCGCCGCCGGCGACGTCGCGTCGGTACCGGGTGCGATGGAGATGTCGTGACCACCGTCTTGATCATCATCTTTGCCGTACTCGTGGTCGGCACGCTTGTCGCCATCCGTGTCATCAATCACCGTCGCCCGGTCGATGGTGTGGCATCCTTTCGTCGACACATTGATGCGCTCTCGCCTGAGGCTCGTCGAGAAGTGATCGATCGGGTCCAAAATGCGCGCGATTCGGGCAAGGGGAAATAGGCAACCGTGGCACGCGACCTTGCGATCGATCTCGGGACGGCGAACACGCTCGTCTACATGAAGGGCCGCGGCATCGTGCTCAACGAACCGTCCGTCATCGCGCTCAACCGTCAGACAGGCGAGGTTCTCGCGACTGGTCGCGAGGCATGGCAGATGATCGGGAGGACCCCCGGCTACATCGTTGCGGTCAGGCCCCTTCGCGGTGGCGCGATCACCGACTTCGAGATCACCGAACGGATGATCCGGCTGCTCCTCCAGCGCGTCGGCGTCAGCCGGTTCACTCGGCCGAAGGTGGTCATCTGTGTCCCGTCCGCGATCACCGAGGTCGAGCGGCGGGCTGTCACGGATGCGGCTCGGAGGGCGGGCGCCGCTGATGCGCAATTGATCGAGCAGCCAATGGCGGCCGCGATCGGCGCCGATCTGCCGATCGACGAGCCGGTCGGCAATATGGTCATCGATATCGGTGGCGGAACAAGCGAGACAGCGGTGATCAGTCTCGGTGGCGTGGTGGCGCTCGAAGCCGTACGTGTCGGCAGTTTCGACATCGACGCCGCGATCCAGAACTACGTTCGCCGCGAACACGGCATCGCGATCGGCGAGAGAACTGCTGAAGAGATCAAGGTTGCGATCGGTTCCGCCGATCCGGTCGGCGACGAGAACGAGGCCGAAGTGCGCGGCCGTGATCTGATGAGCGGCCTTCCCAAGACCGTCCTTCTCGCTCCCGAAGAGATCCGGTTCGCGATCGACGACGTCGTGTCCAGCATCGTTGCATCGGTGGTGCGGTGCCTTGCCAAAGCGCCCCCGGAGCTCGCCCAAGATTTCCTGGTGCGCGGCATGTACCTGGTCGGCGGCGGCGGCCTGTTGCGCGGCCTTGCGCAACGGATCGAGCGCGAATGCAGGGTGCCCGTGCGGATGTCTCCGATGCCGCTTGAAGCCGTCGTTCTCGGCGCCGGTCATTGCATCGAACATTACGAGGCGCTCAAGGGAATGTTCATGGGTGCCCGGCGCTGAACCAGCGTGCGTTCGGCAGGTAAGTTCTGGTGGATATGACGACAGATCGGCAGGCTCGTGGGCCGCTCGACACGCGCGTCCTTCCGACACGCGTCGCCCTCGCGCTCGGCAGTGGGGGTGCGCGGGGTTACGCCCACATCGGAGCGATCCAGGTGCTCGACGAGCGTGGCTTTCAGATCGTCAGCATCTCGGGCGCATCAATGGGAGCACTGATCGGGGGCATGCGAGCCGCCGCCAAGCTGGACGACTACACCACCTGGGCGTTGAGTCTGAGCCAACGCGACGTCTTCCGCCTGCTCGATCCGTCGTTGTCGGCGTCCGGGGCGATACGTGGTCAGAAGGTGTTCGCGAAGGTTGGTGAGCTCTTCGACGGAGCGTTGATCGAGGATCTCTCGATCCCGTTCACCGCTGTGGCGACGGACCTGATCGGGCGCAAGGAGGTTTGGTTCCAGACGGGCCCCGTCACCGTCGCGGTCCGTGCGTCCATAGCCATCCCGGGCGTGTTCACCCCCGTGATGCTCAATGGCCGTCTCCTCGCGGATGGTGGCCTGACGAACCCGGTCCCGATCGCTCCGACCGTTTCGGCTCATGCCGACGCGACTGTGGCCGTCTCGCTGTCGGGCGACCGAAGAGCCGGCGACCCCGGTCCACCGGCATGGGAGACGGCTGCTGAGCGCCCCGTCGAGGAGTGGGTCGAGCGCTTCAAGCGGGGCGCTGCGAACTTGTTCGATCGTGATGTGATCAAATCGTTCGTTGGTCGCTTCGGCTCCGGTTCCGGGGAGGGCGAGACGGGTTCCGAGGTCGATGCAGCGTCTGAGCCCGACGCGGCCGCTACGGCGAAGCCGGCACAACGTGCTGCGGCCGAACTTCAGCGCCTGCCTGACGAGGACGACCTGTTCGAGGCCCTCCCCCATGGACTCGGCAAGGGCGATGTGATCGCACAGTCGCTCGAGGTGATGCAGACGGTTCTGTCGCGCTACCGGCTTGCCGGATATCCCCCCGACGTGCTCGTCTCGGTGCCGCGCGACGCCTGTCGCAGTCTCGATTTCCATCGGGCCGCAGAGATGATCCAACTGGGTCGAACTGCCACCGAGGAGGCACTGGACCAGTCCGGCCTGACGGCGGTCCGCATTTCGTAGGTTGGTCCAAACGTTACGGTCCGTCCAAACGCTACGGTTCGGCCGTGACCGAATCACCTGAGTTGATCGTTGATGTCGTCGGCGGCAATGTCGAACTGATCACGCTCAATCGACCACAGGCGCGCAACGCAATCACCCACGGGATGTATGCAGCATTGGAGAATGCCGTCCGCGCCGCTCCTCGGCGCGGCGTTCGGTGCATCGTGATCACGGGCGCGGATCCGGCGTTCTGCAGTGGCGACGACGTGCGCCAGGTGATGGGTGGCGGGCAGCCAGGCCGAACCCCGACCCTCGCCAAGTCGGCACCCGAGTCCGGGTCGGGCGAACCCCGCCGGCCCAGGCTGACCCCGGCGGCTGATGCCCTGCTGCACACAGATATCCCGGTGATCGCCGCAGTCAATGGCGCAGCGGTTGGATGGGGAATGGAACTCGCGCTGATGGCCGATATCCGAATAGCCAGCGAACGAGCAAGGTTCGGGGAGTTGTTCGTCCTGCGCGGACTCGTCAGCGATGTGGCTGGTCTGGGCCGCCTGGCCCAATCGGTGGGGAGGGAGAAGGCGGCCGAACTGCTCTTCACCGGCGACGTCATCGATGCCGAAGAAGCCTTGCGGATCAACCTCGTGTCGCGCCTCGTGGCACACGACGACGTGGTCGCCACGGCGCTGCATCTTGCTGGACGAATCGCTGCCAACCCACCTCTTGCGGTTCAACGGATCAAGGCCGGTCTTCGTTCTGCGCTTGACCCCGACTGGCACGAACTCGGGAGTTGGGTCTCATCGGCACTGGGCGAACTCTTCCAGACCGCGGATCATCGAGAAGGTGCACGCGCGTTCTTGGAGAAGCGCCCAGCCGATTTCACGGGAACGTGATGAAGCGAGCTGTCCGACTTCCCGCTGACCAGCGATCCACGTTCGGCCGCGGTCTCGAGCAGATCCGTCACGAGAATCAACTTCCCTCGGAATTCCCCGCCGCAGTTCTCGCTGCGGCAGATGAAGCAGCCGGAACTCCGTTCGACACCCAACACGTCGATCGCACCGATGTCCCCTTCGTGACGCTCGACCCGGCTTCGAGCACCGATCTCGATCAAGCGTTCAGCATCGAGATCTCCACCGGCGGCGACATCGTGCTTCGTTACGCGATCGCTGACGTGCCGTGGTTCGTCCGCCCGGGGGGAGCCCTTGATCGCGAAGCGTGGAACCGGGGCGTCACGGTGTATCTCCCCGACGGTCGCGTCGGTCTCTACCCGCCTGCGCTGTCCGAGGCAGCGGTCAGTTTGCTGAGCGATGGCCCACGCCCGGCTGTTGTCTTCATCGTGCGAGTCGGTTCCGATGGCGACGTCGTGCTCGACGGAGTCGAGCGGGCGGTGATCCGCAGTCGGGCCAAGCTCGCCTACGAAACGGCAACTCCGACAGACCTTCCGCGGGGATTCACCGAATTCGGGTTGCGGATCGCCGCTGCCGAAACTCGTCGTGGTGCGAGTCGGGTCGAGACTCCCGAGCAAGAGGTCGAGCCCGATGGTGACGGCGGATACCGGATTGCCTTTCGGCCACGGCTGGCCAACGAGGACAGCAACGCAGCAATGTCACTTGCCACGAACATGGCGGTTGCTGATGCAATGCTCCGGGCAGGCACCGGTCTGTTCAGAGTCATGCCGGCGCCGGACGAGCGGGCGGTGAAACGATTGCGATATACGGCCAAGGCATTGGAGCTGCCGTGGCCTTCGGCCGAGGATCTGGGCACATTCGAGCGCAGTCTGGTTGCCACTGATGCGAGGCATGCGGCATTCATGGTCGCTGTTCGCCGCGCTACCGGCGGCGCAGACTATGCGCCGTACCGGCCCGGGGTCATACCGTGGCACGCCGCAATGGCGGCTACCTACAGCCACGCCACCGCGCCGCTGCGCCGGCTTGGCGATCGCTATGTCGTCGAGGCCGCACTGTCGATCGGCAACGGCAAGGCGGTGCCCGACTTCGTCCTGCAGGCTTTCGAGGACCTCCCAGCGGTGATGGACAAAGCGGAAGCGCGGGCAGGGCGTGTGGATCGGGCAGCGATCGACCTCGTCGAAGCGACGGTTCTGAGTGGTCGCGAAGGCCAGGTCTTCGATGCCGTGGTCACCGATACCGACGAACGAGGGGCTCGAATCCAACTCTGCGATCCGGCGGTTGTCGCGAGGGTGTCGGCCCATCGGGTCGAGCCCGGCGACGTGGTGAAGGTTCGCCTCGTGGCGAGCGATCCGGCGAAGCGCCAGATCTCGTTCGAACGAGTCAGCTGATTCCCGGGTCAGCTGTTGGCTGTCACGGTATAGATGCTGCCGGTTTGGACACTGAGGACGAACAGTTCGCCGGTCGGGCCCTGGGCGACTTCGCTCAGGCCTTCGAGCCCGTCGGTCAGGATGACCTCGGTACCGGCCGTGCGGTCGTCGCGGATCTCGAGCGCGCGCACCTCGCCGTTGCAGTAGTCGGCGTAGACGTAGTAGCCGTAGAGGGTCGGGATCGAATCGCCCCGATATCGGACGCCGCCGCTGATCGAGCAGCCACGCTCACCGTGCTCGTACTCCCAGATCGGAGGGGTGACGCCGCCGTCGGGTTGATCCCGATTGAAACGGTGGGTCCCTTCGAACGCACTCCATCCGAAGTTGGCTCCCCGCGCCCCGCCCTGATCGGCCCACGCGACGCTGATCTCCTCCCATTGCCCCTGCCCGACGTCGGCGATCCATAGATCGTCCGTCGTCATGTCGAAACTGAACCGCCATGGATTACGGAGACCGACCGACCAGATCTCGGGCCTCGCACCGTCGACACCGACGAAGGGATTATCGGGCGGAATGCTGTACGGCGAATCAGCGTTCGGCGTCGGATCGATCCGCAACATCTTTCCGAGAAGGTCGCCGACGTTGAGAGAACGACGGTCGGGATCGTTGCCCGAACCTCCGTCACCCATCCCGATGTACAGGAATCCGTCACGCCCGATCCGTACCTGGCCGCCGTTGTGGTTCGAGTGAGGCTGCCCGATAGTCAGCAGCAAGCGGCGGCTTGCGGGATCGAACACGCCGTCGGTCCCGACGACGTACTCGGTGATTTCGGTGTCGCCGGATCGATTGGTCGAGTTGATGAACGCACGGTTCCCGTCGAGGGAGAAGGCGAGCCCGAGTAGGCCTTGTTCGCCGCCGGAGCTGATGTCGTCGCCGATGTCGAGCAGGCGGGTGTCGTTGACGACACCGTCTCGCATCGCCACGATAAAGCCCGACTGGCTGACGATGTAGAGCGCATCATCGTTCGGACGGACGGCGAGATTCAATGCTCTGGCGACTGAGCCGACCTCGGTGAAACTGATCGCAGACGGATCCGGGGGACTGGTCGAAGTGGGACGTGCCGTGGTCGTTGGGGTGGTGGTCGTTGGAATGGTGGTCGGGGCCGGCGCTGAAGGGATGGTCGTCGGGGTCGGGATCGCTGCGCCGTCGGTGACATTTGTGCTCGAGTCCGGCCCCGACGCGGGGGCGATCGTGGAGTCGGGCAGCGGCGCGCTTGCTCCCGAGCCCGGCTCGTTGCTGGTGCTCGCGCCGGTGCTGGTGCTGGTGCTGGTGCTCGCACATCCCGCCGCGATCGTCGCGAGCAGGACGACACCCGCGACGCGGGCGAAGCGAGAAGGATGGCGCCGTTCGATCATCAGGGTCGTCATCGGTGAGGAGTCAACTCCCGACCCTGGCCAGGCCCTCTTGAACGACGGTGATGGCAAGCGTGCCGTCCTGGCGGTAGATCGCACCCCCGGCCAGGCCGCGAGCGGCCCCGGTGGAGACCGCTGCCTGGTCGTAGAGCAGCCATTCGTCGGCTCGGAAGGGTCGGTGGAACCACATCGCGTGGTCAAGGCTCGCCATTTGCAGCCCAGGGCTGTCCCACGCCCAGCCGAAGGGGAGCACGGTCGTGTCGAGCAGTGTCATGTCGCTCGCATACGTGACGATGCACGCATGAAGCGTCGGGTCGTCGGGTAACACCCCGGTGCACCTCAGCCACACACGCTGACCGTCGGCCGGTCGTCCGCGGCGGCTGATCGGGTCGGCGTCGACGTAGCGGATGTCGATCGGGCGAGGACGGTCGTACCACTCACCCATCTGTTCCTTGTACGGCTCCATCAGGGTCTTGAAGTCGGGGAGCGACTCTGGCGCCGCGACATCGGAAGGCATCGCGATCTGGTGATCGGGGCCTTCCTCGGCGACATGGAAGCTGGCCTGGAGGTTGAAGATTGCCCGCCCGTGTTGGATGCCGACGACTCGTCGTGTGGTGAAGCTGCGACCGTCGCGGATGCGATCGACTTCGTACAGGATCGGCACCGTTGGATCACCGGGTCGCAGGAAGTAGGCATGCAGCGAATGCACCATTCGACCCGGGTCGTCGACCGTTCGGGTGGCGGCCACCAAAGCCTGCCCGGCGACCTGCCCGCCGAACACGCGCTGCCGACTCTCATCGGGCGAACGGCCACGAAAGAGGTTGACCTCGATCGGCTCGAGGTCGAGCAACTTCACGAGATCGTCGAGCGCTTGCTGCGGCATCACGCCAAGCTATCCGGACGGGTAGCGTGCCGACATGGCCCTTCTCCCACTCGATCCAGATCAGTTGCTGACCACCACCCGCGCCGTTCGCAAGCGCCTCGACTTCTCGCGTCCTGTCGAGGACGAAATGATTCGTGAGTGTGTCTCGGCGGCCATGCAGTCACCGAGCGGATCCAACAACATGACCATGCAGTTCGTCGTCATCCGCGACGCGACCACGCGCGCCGCGATCGGCGAGGTGTATCGCCAGTGCTACGAGATCTACAAGTCGATGGACGGTATGTACGTCCGCTCGATCGTCAGGGAGGGCGTTGCCGAGCAGGCCCAGCAGACCAGGGTTGCCGACAGTGCCGACTATCTCGGTGATCACATGGGCGAGGCCCCCGTGCTCGTGATCGCATGTAACTCGGGGATGCGTGTCGATGGTCTGCCGGGCTCGGCTTCAGCGGCGGTGATGGGCAACGTTTTGCCGGCGATGTGGAGCTTCATGCTCGCTGCACGCGCGCGCGGACTCGGTACTGCGTGGACAACGGTGCACCTGTTCATGGAGCAGCAGGTGGCCGACATCGTCGGGATCCCTTTTGATTCCGTCCAGCAGGTCTGTCTCAGCCCAGTGGCCTACACCCTCGGAACCGATTTCAAGCCGGCTGCGCGGCCCGCCCCGGAAACTGTCATTCACTGGGACCGATGGTGATCTCAGCGGAACTACGCCGCCACGCACTGGCGGCGAAGGGTTTCATGCCACCCGATGAGGGAGACGCTCTGTACGAAGCTGCGTTCGCGGCCGGGCGTGAGTGTGGGGGACTGCCGTTCCTCGAGGTCGGCTCGTACTGTGGCCGGTCCTCGATCTGGCTCGGCGGCGCGGCGCGGGATTGCGAAACCGTCTTGTTCGCAGTCGATCATCATCGGGGCTCAGAGGAGAACCAAGCCGGCTGGGACCATCACGACCCGACGGTTGTCGACGAACGGATCGCCAAGATGGACACCCTGCCCATCTTTCGCGCAGCCGTCTACGACGCCGGCATCGAGGATTCGGTGATCGCCGTCGTCGGCCAGTCCCCGGCCGTTGCCCGTCAATGGCGCACACCGCTCGCGTTCTTGTTCATCGATGGCGGTCACGGCGAAGAGCCGGCCAGGGCCGACTACCTGGGCTGGACCCCCCATGTGGTGGTTGGCGGCACGCTCGCGATCCATGACGTGTTCGCTGATCCCGCGGCAGGGGGCCGACCGCCGTACGAGCAGATCTTCCGTCCCGCGATCGAGAGCGGTCGGTTCATCGCAACCGCCGAGACCGGCTCGTTGAGGATCTTGACCCGCCTGTTCTGAGACCTGGTCGCGCAGGACCGTTCCACGTCACCGACACCAGTGCGCCCCCGTTTCCGTCGAAGCATCCAGCCGCCGACAAGACACCCACCGCTAGCGCCATCGTTTCAGTAGGGTTGGCTGGGTGCCGCGATCCGCGCTTGGGCCTCACCGTGGGGCTCGACGTCGCGGCCAAAGGTCGGCCTCGGCCCGAGATCTACGCGGCGTATCACGTGGCGGCGAACGCGTGATGCTGAGGTCGCCGACACATCTGCGTAGTCCGAGTCGGGGCAATTCATCTGGCTGTGCCGTCCCCAGCCGTAAGCGGCGGCCGCTCAGGCGGCGGTTCGGGTGTGGGGTGGTCCGGTGGTCATGATCCGTCCGTCGGGGAGGGTGACGGTCAGTGTCCGGTCTGCTGTGAGGGTGATCTGCCAGTGGTGGTCGTGGATTTTGTGGTGGTGCAGGACGCAGAGCGGGATCAGATTGGCGAGATCGGTGAACCCGCCGTGTTCCCACCAGGTCACATGATGGATGACACACCGGTTGAAGTGGGTGCCACAACCCGGGATCGCACATGTCGGGTACAGGGCGCGTAAGGCGCGGCGTTGGGCCCGGTTCGCGAGACGCGTGCTACGGCCCAGGTCGAGTTGGCCGGGAGCATGCAGGACGATCCCGTTGCGGACGATGACCACATCGACGGTCGTGTCGGGGTGCCCGTACAAGTCGGACAGGACACGGTCAGGGATCTCGACCGGGATCCCCCAATCAACGCCCGGTCGACCGTCATTGGAGCCGGTTGCTGCGTCTGTCGCGTCGACAACAACCAACATCGTGGCACCAGACCCGCTACCGCTGTTGGTGAGGTTGTGGAACAGATCTTCGAACGCGGCGGCGCGTAACCAGTCCATCTTCGCGAACGGATCGGTTGGGCAATCGGCTGGCGCGGGTTGCGCCATCCGTGCCGTGAGCGCATCATTCAGTCGTTGCGCGAGTCCGGCGCCGGTGACCGGGTCGAACGACCCGCGAATGTTCCACATCCCGGTCACCTGATCCACCCACGTTTTGACACTGTTGTTCTGTCGTTGCCGTGTCAACCGCTCGACCCCGGCTGCTTCCTCGATGCCCCGGGTCTGACGAGCCATGACTTTGGCGAACTCGTCCGGTGTCGACACCTTCGCCTGTGCAGCGAGCTCGGCAGATTTGCTGTCGAGTGCGGGACGCAGGGCCGGGTCGAGACGTCGCCTGGCCCGATTCGCGACATCGACGTGTTCGACACCGATCTCACCATCCGCGAGCGCGGCACCCAACTCTGGCATCGCCGCAGTTGTCTCGGCGCGTTCCAACGCTTTCGTCCCGTCGGCGAGACCGGTGCGGGTGGCGTCCGCGAAGTCTTTCTCCGGGAACGACGACAACCCGGCCAACGCCTGCACCAGGCCGATCTCCACAGACCGGGCCCATCCGATCAGACGCCGAACATCACCGATACCTGCCGTCAAC
>JANOEM010000403.1:0-11628 GCA_031413195.1 Actinomycetes bacterium | reverse complement strand
CGTCGATCGAGAACGACGTCCATCGGCACGGAGCGATTGATCGTCCAGCCCGACGCGTACTCCTCTGCGCTCAGCAGGACCGACTCGGCGATCTGCGCGTCCGACAATGGATTGACGAATACGGTCGTGGGGGTCGGCGCGATCGTCGTCGCGGGAGCAGTCGTCGACGCAGGACTCGGGGTCGGTGCGTCGCGGGTAGCGACGATTACGATGCCGGCGATTGCCGCGGCACTCGCCAAGAGAGCGATCGCGAGTTTCCACGGGCGCCCCTTGGGCGGCGCATCGAAGGTGACCTCCACTGGCGCCGAGGGTGGCGAAGCGTTCGACATCGAGGTCGCTGGCGCCCAGCCCTCGAGAACATCAGAGAGCGTGCCCATCAACCGGGCACGGAATTCAGGGTCCGGCGCCAAAGGGCTCGATGGCCGATGGAGCGCGTCGAGTGGATCACTCATGGGCAGCTGCCTTCTCGTGATAGCGATCGCGAAACGCTGCCCGCGCTCGTACGAGCAGCGTTTCGGTGGCGTGAACCGATCGGTCGATGACCGCCGCGACTTCAGGGACCGAAAGACCATCGACGTGACGAAGCGTCAAGACCGTTCGATGCGCCGGACTCAACAGTGCGAGTACGTCGTTGGCGACACCGATATCGACCTCGGCATCGGCCGGCGCGGCCTCGGGTTCGGTCGGCAGCAGAGCGAGCGAACGGCGGCGCCGCTCTTCACGTCGCCAATGGTCGACGAGCTTGTGCCGGGCGATGCCGATGACCCATCCGACCCCCAGCAGGTCAGGTTGTCGAACGCGCAGGCTCTGCAGTGCGGAGAGCATTGCCTCGGACGTGAGGTCTTCTGCCGTCGCCTTGTCACGCACCCGATGCAGCAGGTAGCCGTAGACCTCGGGCAGCGCCGCGTCGAGGTAGGAGATGATCTCTCCGTTGTCGACGGCACTCGCGCGCAGCTCCATGGCCCTCTATCGCTCGCCAGGATCGGTTTCCGAACACTGTGCGCCGAATCTCTCGGAAAGTCATGCTTGCGACTCGTTTCGCAACGCGTCAGGCGAAGGCGTCGAACTCTTCCGAGAACGCTTTCGCCTGGCCACCAGATATCGAAGAGGGCACCACGATCGGGGCGGTGATACCGGCGTCGAACCACGCCTCAATGCCGTCACGCACCCGACCGACCGGACCTGACCTGACAGGGTACAGTCGTCCAGCCAGCGGTCGCTCATCGCCGCGTTCCATTGGTCTTGGGGCCTCGGCCCAGCATGCCTATAACCCGAGGGTTTGCCCCGCACCCGAGGGTTTCAAGCACACCCGGCCGAGCGCCAAAGCCTCGGGCGCGGTCGAAAGCCTCGGGGGCGATCGGGTTTCGTTCACGGTGGGTGGCGGTTGGTGCGTCAATCGCGGTTCTGGTCGGTGCTGGTGGGCTGTTGACCTCTGCCGCCGCCTGAGCCAGGCGTTATCGGAGTGACCCCTTGGAACCAACCGTCTCATCGACGTCTCATCCTGCGCACGCGGGCGCGACTTGTCAGAGCGCCGATTGTCGTTCATCTTCGTCGGCGACCGTGGCGCGCTGCGTGATGAGAAAGCGGCGTTCGATGTCGTTGGTAGTGAGCTCGATTGCCCGGTCATACGCAGCGACTGCTGCGCCCCGGCCCCCGATTCGCCGAAGGAGCTCAGCGCGGGCAGCGTGAAAGAGGTGGTAATCGTCCAGTCGCAGTGATGCCATCGCCTCGAGACCCGCATCCGGTCCATCGAGCTCCGCAATGGCGATCGCCCGATTGAGTGCGACGACGTCGGTCGGCAGTAACGCATAGAGATGGTCGTAGAGCGCGACGATCTGCGCCCAATCCGTCCGATCCGCTGTGACAGCGCCGGCGTGCACGGCTGCGATCGCTGCTTGCAGTTGGTATGGACCCGGCGCATCACGACGTAGACACCAGCGCACCAGCGCGTGACCTTCGGTAATGAGTTCACGGTCCCACATGTTGCGGTCCTGCTCGGCGAGGCGCACTAGCGAGCAGTCGGGCCCAACTCGAGCGGCGCGGCGGGCGTCGGTGAGCAACATCAACGCGAGCAGTCCGGCTGCCTCCGGTTCATCGGGCATCAATTCCACGAGGACCCGGGCGAGCCGGATGGCTTCGCGCAACAGATCGGGACGAGTCAGCTCACCATGAGTCGCCGTATAGCCCTCGTTGAAGATCAGATAGATCGCCGCTAGAACCGGACGAAGCCGGTCCGGCAATTCGGCCGCAACAGGGATCCGATACGCGATGTTGTTGTCACGGATCTTGCGCTTGGCGCGCACCAGCCGCTGCGCCAGAGTCGCCTCCGGCACCAACAGTGCGCGAGCGATCTCCCCCGTCTCGAGACCGCCGAGGAGGCGGAGGGTGAGCGCTACCTGCGTATCAGCGGCGAGGGCCGGATGACAGCACAAGAACATCAACCGCAACTGATCGTCGGGCACGACGTCGACGTCGACGTCGCCGAGATCGAGTTCCATCACCCGCTCTCGGTCCGGTGTGTAGAGGCGGTAGGCGGCAACGTGGCGTTCGGTCCGAGTCGATTCGCGACGGAGCCCGTCGATGGCCCGATTGCGGGCGGTCGTCGTGAGCCACCCACCGGGGTTCGGCGGGACTCCGGTGATCGGCCACTTCTGGGCTGCGAGCGCGAACGCTTCGGCCACTGCGTCCTCGGCGAGATCGACATCGCCCAGAACCCGAACGAGGGTCGCGACGCAGCGGCCGGCCTCACGCCGGTAGATCTCACCGAGGACCGTTGTATCGGACACGTCGCCGCGTCGCCGGTCACTCGCCTTGGAACGGCCGCACCTCGACCGCACCCATGCAAGCCGCCGCACCCTTGGCCGCCCACGCCAGCGCAGTGTCGAGGTCCGGGGCGTCGATCACCCAGAACCCGCCCATCTGTTCCTTGGACTCCGCATACGGTCCGTCCGTCATCGACACATCGCCCGCACCGGAACGCACCACGGTCGCCGAGGACTTCGGATGCAATCCTCCACCGAACACGAACACACCGCTGCCGATGAGGTCGTCGTTGAACGCGCCGACCTGCGCGTGCATCTGCTCCATCACATCGGCCGCAGGTGTCGGGTAGTCACCGTCATGCCACACCGCCAACAGGTACTGGGTCATCTCGTCGTCTCCTTCGTCATGCCGACCCACATCGTGCCGGATACAACTACTACGAACGAACCGATCGGAATCGACACCACCTCGGGCGACAATTTCGCGTCGGCCCGTCGCGACTTGGGACCTGTGCCTCTACTGCCGCGGTGCCAGGCGCGGCATAGTCGGAATTGAGGGTGCGGAAACTGAGATGTGGAGAGGGAGACCGGCTTGACCGTGATCGACATGAAGGTGATCGACATGAAGGTGATCGAGGTGTTCGCCGACGTTGCCTGCCCATTCACCCATGTCGGGCTCCGACGGTTCGTCGAACTACGCACCCAGCTCGGTCGGCACGATGTGACCTTGTGGGTGCGGGCCTGGCCGTTGGAGATCGTCAACCACCATCCGCTCGACCCACACTTCATCGCTGAGGAGGTCGACGAGATACGCGACCAGGTCGCTCCGACGCTGTTCGAACGGTTCGCGGAAGAGTCGTTCCCGGCGAGCTCACTGCCGGCGCTCAGCCTTGCCGCTGCGGCCTACGACAAGGACCTCTCAACCGGCGAACGGGTCAGCCTGGCACTGCGCGACTTGCTCTTCGAAGACGGCGTGGACATCGCCGACACCGAGGTCCTCGGTCGCCTCGCAGCGGACCATGACATCTCGGTGGACCTGGCCGACACGCGCCGTGTCCTCGACGACCAGGCAGCGGGCGTGGCCCGCGGTGTGATCGGCTCGCCACACTTCTTCACTCCCGCCGGCGGGTTCTTCTGCCCAGCGCTCGACATCCGCCGAGACGCCGGCGGTCATCTTCGAATCACAGCGGATACCCAAGGCTTCGACCGGTTCGTCAACAGCTGCTTCGATTGACCCGTGTTTCGCCAACGAACTGACAGATCAGGCGGCGTCGAGCTGAGCTCGCACAAGCTTTGACGGCGTCCAGCCGGGCCGCCCGAACACGTGGCGGAGCTTGCTGCGCACTCCCTTGGCCGCGATCACGTCTCGGCCGATGTCGATGAACTCGTGGTAGCCGATCCGTAGCGGGTTGTACGTATTGATGTTCTTCGTCAGGCCGTATGTCACCCGGCGAATCTCGGGTTCGAATGTTCCGAACATCTTGTCCCACAGGATCAACACCCCGCCGTAGTTGCGGTCGAGGTACTGCGGATCGGCACCGTGGTGAACGCGGTGATGCGACGGCGTGTTGAGCACCGCTTCGATCGGTCGTGGGAGCCGGTCGATCACTTCGGTGTGGATCCAGTACTGGTAGAGCAAGTTGAGTTGACCGGCGCGGATCACGTGATGAGCCGGAATCCCGACCAGAGACATCGGCAGGTACACCCACGACAGCAGGAAACCTGACCACGGCTGGCGGAGCGCGGTGGAGAGGTTGTAGCGCTGCCCTGAGTGATGGCTCACATGGTTCGCCCAGAACAGCCGCACCTCGTGCATCCAACGGTGGTCCCAGTAGTAAAGGAAGTCCCAGGCCACGATGGCGACCGCAAGCGACCCGCGCCGCTTTCCGACGTTGGCGATCCGGTGGTTGAACACGAACCGACTCATCGCCCCGATCGTCCCTGCAGCGGCGAGATTGACTGCGACGTTGCCGACCAGCATGCTCAGGCTGGCGACCGTGTCGCGCCTTTCGTACCCCAGTGGCACGAGGGGATCGGGCGGCAGATCATGCGGCCCGGGTTTCCCAACGTCTGCGACAGTGGTGACATCGGTGACATCGATCGCATCGATTGCATCAATCGCACCGATTACGTCCTGGCGGCTGCCGAGAGCGCGCCTGCGCAGGACGGCTGCTTCGGCGATCATCGTGGCGATGAAAATCGGGACCGATGCCAGGTCGAGCGCGTCGATCGGCCGACCAGATTGCTTCGGCTTGACGATGCCGTCCCGAACTTTCACCATGGTGCATGCTGCCAGATCGTCAGCTGAGGGTCCAGCCACGGGACCTCAGTCCGCAGCGCCGGAGAGGCGCAAATGGCGCATCCTCCAGTTGGCGATCACCAAGACGACAGCCGTGACTACGAGCAGTCGCACGACGGCGTCGACGCCCTCGGGGATGCCCGCGCGATTGAGCCGGTTCGGCGGGTCATCGAGCAGACCGACGAAGATCGCGCGAGACTCCCACGTCGGTGACAGTTGGGCGATGCCGGTCAAGGCCGCGCCCAGCAGGCGTTCGACGAGGAACACGAACGCCAGCGACCACACCGCAGTGCGCCGGGTGAGGCAACCAATGGCGATGAAGACCGCGACGTAGGCCATGCTGCCCACCGCCGCGGCGATGAATGCGGGGGCGGCGCTGGACGGGCTGCCGGCGATCACCGCGCCAAGAGCTGCCGCCGGTGCGATGGTGACGAGGGCGACCGACGAACCGCCGACCCATCTGCCGAGCACGATCTGCCAGGTGTGCGTCGGCGACAGCCAGGTGAAGTGAAACGTCCCCGCGCGAATCTCTGCACCGAGCACCGAGTCGCCGATGACGAGCGCGGCGATAGGCATGACCAGTCCGAAGATGCCCTCGGCGGCGACGTTTGCGAACGCGTCGCCAGGTCGGTCATCGACCGCACGGGCGAGCAACCCGAAGAGCAGTGCGCCGGCACACGGCATCAGGATCGCTGCCCATCGCTTGAGCGGAAAGCACGACTGCCAGGTGTAGACGAGGATCGCCAGGAAAGGCGGGCGCGGGCGCCACGGTCGGGTCGCGGGCTCGGTCGCGACGGTCATCGGACCAACTCCCGGAACAGGCTCTCCAGCGAGTCGTCGAGGGGGCGAACTTCGAGCAGCCGGATCGACGCCTCCTTGGCGAGCCGCGGCAGCGAGATTGCCAGCTCGCGCGCCTGCAATGTCTGTACGGTCAGCTCATCGCGTTTCGACTCGAACGTCACGCCGGCCACCGAGTCCAGCCCGACGAGCGCCGCGGCGAGCCGGCGGCTGTCGTCGCAACGGACAAGCACGTGACGTGGGGTGTCGTCCATCGCATCGCGAATTGCCCGCTGCCCGCCGGCGGCCGCGAGGCGGCCGTGCACCAGCACGATCACCCGCTCGGCGAGCCGTTCGACCTCGTTGAGGACGTGCGAACTGACGATCACCGTGCGGCCGTTCGCGCCGAGTTGCTTGAACAGCGTGATCAGGTGCAGTCGCTGCACCGGGTCGGCCCCGTTGAGCGGCTCATCGAGTACGAGCACGCTGGGGTCCGAGACGAGCGCCGCTGCGATCTTGGCGCGTTGGCGCATCCCCTTGCTGAACGTGCCGACATGCCTGTCGGCGACGTCGAGCAGGTCGACCGTGCGCAAAGCCCGATCAGGAGCGTCGCGATCAGAGACCCGGCGAAGTTCGGCGACGTAGCGGACGAACTGACGAGCGGTGAGTCCGCCAGGCACCGCCTCGTCCTCGGGCACGAGGGCCATCGTGCTGTGCACAGATCGATCCCGTCGCGGGTCGCGCCCGGTGACGCGCACGGTGCCTTCGTTCACGGCGGTGAGGCCGGTGATCGCGCGCAGCAGGGTGGTCTTGCCAGCGCCGTTCGGTCCGAGCAGCCCGCTGACGCCCGGCCCGAACGAGCACGTCAGTTCCGACAGCGCAACCTTCGGTCCGAACCACACCGACACGGAGTTCACCTCGACGGTGGCGTCGGCGGCGAGGGCAGGATCGCCAAGCTCACCAGGCCCGTCAGAACTCGTCGACGTCATCGCTCCACCCATCGGTAGCGCCACCACAGCACCGCGGCTCCGGTGCACAGCACAGCGAGGTACCAGGCGAGGGCGAGAAGTCCGCCCCCGGCGACTCCGCCCAACGGGGAGTCGGGATCGATCTGCCCGAGGAAGATGATGTCTCGGAGGTGCAGCGGCATCGCCAAGACGTTGAGGAGGCCCCCATACCCTCCCTCTCCATCTCCACCTCTGCCTCCGCCGCCTCTGCGGTCAGAGTCACCGACGATGACGCTCGAAGAGATCGAGGTGAGCAGGAACAACCCGATCACCGACGCCCCTGCCACGATGCGGCGATCGGTGAGCGATGAGAGCGCGCATCCAATCGTTGCGTAGTACAGGCTGAGTACCGCGACGGCGAGCGGCACCTTCCACAACACGTCGAGATGACCAGTGAGGTAGTCGAGCGCACTGTTGCTGACCAGCATGTTGCCGATGAAGAGGACCACCTGCGGCAGGAACGAAAACGCGAACAGGATGGTTGTGATCGACCCGGTCTTGGCTGCTACGTAGTCCACACCCAGCAACGGCCGGGCGAACATCAGCGGCAGGACCCGATGTCGCCGGTCCGGGCACATCACATCGGGCGCGACGAGAGCGACGAACAGCAGCAACGCCGACGAGACACCGACGTACTCGCGGTAGGTGATGATCTCGAAACCGTCGAGGCGGTCACGCGTCACATAGCCGATACCGACGTTGACGATCGCTGGGATCGTGACCACCCCGAGCAGTACGAACGGTGCAACCTTTTGCCGCCAGGGACGGCGCAGCCCGAGGGCACGACGCATCGATGCCTTGTACAAAGCCAGCGTCGCTGCGCCGCGCCGACCGCGCGGGCCATCGTACGGCCGGTAACCGCGGTCATAGACGGCACCACGTCCTGCGCCGGCGGAACCCGCGACCGAACTCATGCCAGCTCACCGCTGCGGCGCACGAATGCCTCCTCGAGCGACCTCAGTCGTGTCGACAGCCCGAACAACGGCAGCCCGAGCTCAGCCACGACATCGCGAAGCAGGTCCATCTCCACGTCGTCGCCGACCGTCGCTTCCACCAAGCCGTCCACGGCGACCGCTGAGACCCCGACGAGCGTAAGGCCGGCGACGAGATCGTCGGCGTGACGGCCGACATCGATCGTGACGAGGCCGGTGCGTTCCAACAACGAGTCGGTCGCACCCGACACCACCAACCGGCCCGCGTCGATCATCACGACGTGATCGCAGACCTGCTGCACGTCGTCGAGCAGATGTGTGGCCATCAACACCGAGATCCCGAACGAGCCGAGACGGTCGACGAGGAGGAGCATCTCCTCGCGGCCGATCGGATCGAGCCCGGCGGTGGGTTCGTCGAGCAGGACGAGGACGGGATCGCCGACGAGCGCCTGGGCGAGTTTGGTGCGCTGGCGCATGCCGGTGGAGAATCCACCGATCGGGCGGAACCGGGCTTCGTCGAGGCCGACGAGGTCCAGGATGTCCGACGCACGCTGGCGCGCGGCACGGGCCGGCAGCCCGCTGAGCTCACCGAAGGTCGACACCACGTCGGCAGCGGTCTGGTCGAGTGGAAGGCAGTCGTGCTCGGGCATGTACCCGAGGCGGGAGCGCACCCCAATCGGATCTCGTGCCACATCGATGCCGCACACCTCGACGTGGCCTTCGGTCGGATGGGAGAGGCCGAGCAGCAAGCGGAACAACGTGGACTTGCCGGCGCCGTTCGCACCGACGAGTCCGATCAGCCCGGTCGGCAGTTCCAGCGTGACGCCGTCGAGCGCCGTGACGCCCGGATAGCGCTTGGTCAGCCCGGTGAGCCGGAGGAGCGGGCCGTTGCTCACGGCATCGAGTCTGACACGTTTGGCCCAAGAACAAGCCAAGTGACTACTTCGACGAACGCATCTGGATCAGGAAGCGGTCGGTGCGCTCTTGCCGAGTGGGAGGCGTGACACGGCTGCGACAATGACAAATCCGACGATCAAACCCACCAGTGCGGACGCTGCAGTGTTGACCAGCCACGCCAACAGGCCACCGATCCCGGCGATGTCGTGCACGGCCCCTTCGAGCGAGTGGACAAGGTCGTGGGGACCATGCCATCCGAGCTCGTCGGCGCCGGCGATCAGGATGTGGCCGCCAACCCATACCATCGCAGCCGTGCCGACTGTGGAAAGCGCCGCAAGCAGCTTCGGCATTCCTGCCACCAGGCCGCGACCGATCCGCTGCGCCGGCTGTCGGCCGGACTCCGCCAAACGCAGGCCGACGTCGTCCATCTTCACGATCAAGGCGACCACGCCGTAGACGACAGCCGTAATGACAACGGCCACGATCATCAAGATGACAGCTCGCGAGACGAAGCCTTTGTCGATCACTTCCTTGAGGGCGATCACCATGATCTCGGCCGACAGGATGAAGTCCGTTCGGATGGCACCTGCGACCGTCCGCTCCTCGTGGTCGGCGTCGATTGCCACGGCCGGGAGGTCGCTCGTGACCTCGTGGTGAGAGAAGCGGTGATGGATCTTCTCCGCGCCCTCGAAGCAGAGGTAGGCACCGCCGAACATCAGGATGACCTCGACGAGCACGGGCGCGAACTCGCTGAGCAACAGCGCCGCCGGCAGGATGAACAGGATCTTGTTCTTGAGCGATCCCTTCGCGATCCGCTTGATAATCGGCAGCTCACGCTCGGCTGCGAGACCATGCACGTACGCCGGCGTGACAGCCGTGTCGTCGATGACGACACCGGCGGCCTTCACGCTGGCTCGACCGGCAGCGGCACCGACGTCATCGATCGACGCAGCAGCCAACTTCGCTAACGCCGCCACGTCGTCCAACAAACCGACCAGGCCACCACTCATTGAACTTCCTCCATGGCAGAAGACGGATCCCGCAGGCTACTTCGAGAACGACACGGACCCTATGACGCCGATGGATGAGATGCCGCGAACTGCATTGCGCCATCATCGACAGGGTCCTTCAAGAACAGTTTCCGGTCGCGGGCGTAGTCCTGCGGGTTCACCCACGGCTCGCGGTCACCCTGCTTGGGCATGCGATGCATCGCTCGCTGCATGTAGTTCGAGCTGAAGTGCTCGATCCAGGGTCGCTGCGGCATACGGGCGTCGCTCGGGCGGAGGCGAGGGGTGCATTGCACCGTGCCGGTCGATCGCATGTACTGGAGCAAACGGCAGACGTACTCGCTGGTGAGGTCGGCCCGCAGGGTCCACGAGGCATTGATGTATCCGAACGTCGACACCAGGTTCGGCACGCCGCTGTAGGCCATGCCCTTATAGGTCCACGTCTCGGAGAAGTCGATCGGCTCGCCGTCGACCACCACATCCATCTCACCGAGGGTCACCAGTTCGAGCCCGGTCGCGGTGACGATGATGTCGGCGTCGATCTCGGTGCCCGACTTCAACCGGATCCCAGTCTCGGTGAAGGTGTCGATCGTGTCGGTCACGACGGACGCCTTGCCCGACTTGATCGCCTCGAACAGATCCCCGTTCGGGATGAGGCACAGCCGTTGATCCCATGGGTCGTAAGACGGCGTGAAGTGCTCGGCCGTGTAGTCGTCGCCGAGCGCCTTACGGGTCCTGCCGAGTAGAAACTTCTTCACCTTCTCCGGTTGGGTGCGAGTGCGGTGGTAGAAGAACTGCTGCAGCGTCGTGTTCTTCTTGCGGGTGATCCGGTACGCCACCGAGTCCGGCAACACCTTGCGCATGAAGTTGGCGATGGCGTCTTTGTCTGGCCGAGAAACCACGTAGGTCGGCGAGCGTTGCAGCATCGTGATGTGGCTCACGGCATCGGCCATTGCCGGCACGAGCGTCATCGCGGTGGCGCCGCTGCCGATCACCACCACCCGCTTGCCTCGGTAATCGAGATCATCGGGCCACTGCTGGGGATGCACCACGACTCCCTGGAACCGATCCCGACCGGCGAACTCCGGCGTGTGGCCGGCGCGGTAGCTGTAATAGCCGCTGCACATGAACAAGAAGTTGCAGGTGAACGCGAGCTGCTCACCGGTGCCCGCCCTCTCGACGGTCACAGTCCATCGAGCCGTCGCCGTGTCCCACGACGCGTTGCGCACCATGTGCCCGAACCGGATCTGCCTGGCGATGTCGAACTCGTCAACCGCGTCGCGCAGGTAGGCCATGATCGACGGACCGTCGGCGATCGCCTTCTCGTTCGTCCACGGCTTGAAGCTGTAGCCGAGGGTGTGCATGTCGCTGTCGCTGCGCACTCCCGGATAGCGGAACAGGTCCCAGGTGCCGCCGATGTCGTCACGCCCTTCGAGGATGAGGTAGCTGCGATCGGGGCACCGGGTCCGCAGGTGGTACCCCGCACCAATGCCGGAGATCCCGGCGCCCACCACGATGACGTCGACGTGTTCCATGGACCGACCATAGAGATTCCGATGCCCGGCGTTCACACCGAACTGGCCGATGACATCAGGGTGATGGGCCGCCTGTCTGCACTGCCCGGGCAAAACGGTCAGGCCGCTGCCGCGACTGCCCGGCGGGACGGTCGAACGGCGATCACACCTGCAGCGCACAGCAAGGCGGCGATTCCGCCGAGGGCGAACGGCACGCGCGGTGAGGAGATCTGGATGACCCATCCCATGAGCACGGCGCCAATGGGTGTGCTGCCGAACCAGGCCATCTGATGGAGGGCCATGACCCGTCCCTGCATCGAGGGTTCGGTGGCCTGCTGCACCACGATGGTGTTCACCGATTGGAAGGACGCTGACGCGAAGCCCAATACAACGCTCATGCCCACGAAGGACCAGAAACCCGGGGTGATCGACA
>JANOEM010000402.1:0-2859 GCA_031413195.1 Actinomycetes bacterium | reverse complement strand
AGTCGGGTTGGGGCTCGGTTTGAAGAACAGTGGGCTCGGCAACGGATTCCGTGAGCTCAGCCGGGCGGTCGTGCACTTCCTGGCTGCCCCCGATAGCGATGGTCGCGACATCGAGGTCCGCCACGGCTGGACCGAGATGGGGCAGGGTGTTCACACTGTTGCCCTCCAGATCGCCGCGCAGGAATTGGGCGTCGACCCGAACCGGATCAAGGTCATCGTCGACACCACCCGTGAACTCGGCTTCGGTCAGACGACGGGATCACGCGGCACGCTGATGGCCGCTGGATCGGTCCAGCAAGCTTGTGCAGCGGCGCTTCGGGGTGGCTGCGCGATCGGTGTCGACTTCGAAGGCGAGCACCTCGTCGATTGGACGAACAAGATCGGCGACCCCGAGCATCCGCAACCATTGATCCACGCTGCGTTCGGGTACGCCGCTCAGATGGCGATCATCGATCGCGAGACCGGCGCGATCGAGAAGATGGTCGCCGTCCACGACGTCGGGCGAGCCGTCAATCCGTTGTTGTGCGAGGGTCAGATCGAGGGCAGCCTCCACATGGGTCTCGGCTATGCGCTGACCGAGCAGTTCCCGCACGACCCCGACACCGGGTTTCCGACCAACACCACACTCCGGTCGCTCGGCATCTTGCGGGCCAAGGATGTACCACCGTTCGAGGTCTCGTTGGTCGAAGTGCCCCAGCCACGATCGCCTTACGGAATCAAGGGGGTCGGCGAGATCGGTCTGGTGCCGACCGCTCCGGCCGTTGCCGCGGCACTTCACGACTACGACGGCCAGTGGCGTCACACCTTGCCGATGCGGCCGAAGGCCGCCGACAGCGACGACTGAGATCTCGTCGCAGCGCTCCCGTCGGGTGTGGGCGGATGTCTGCGAGACTGGAGTAGATGAGCGACCAGTTCCTTCCTCCGACGGGACCACCCGTTGACGACGAACTGCCATTGCCTGCTCCGGACGAGAACGGGCTCGGCTACTACTCCGTCGATGAGTACGCCGGGCCGGGTACGTCACAGCCGTTCGGAAAGTGGCAGTCGGGGCGGGTGCCGTTCGCAGAACGCAACTGGCGGATCCCGCTGATCGGCTTTCTGATCGCAGCCACCGTGGTCATCGTCTCGGTCGTGTTACTGCTGCCGGGCGACGAAGCGGACGTGAGCAGCGGTACGGCCGCGATCGAGCTCCGTGAGCAGCCGGTGAAGCAGTGGGACGAAGATCTCGACGGCTTCGCATCCGGAGTCGCTACCGACGACACTTCGATGTACGCCGTTGTCGTGAAGCCGACGACCACCGAACTCGTTGCGCTCGACCTCATCTCCGGCGACCAACGATGGGCGACCGAACTCGGTTTGGGCGGCACGACTGCGAGCGGCTCGGCGCTGATCGGTGACGACGGACTCGACGTCGTGTTCGACGGGCCTAGCGCGGATTCGGACGCGTACATTCGAATCGATCCGGACAACGGTGAGATCCTGTGGACAGGCTCCGTGGCCCGGCCCCTCGCGACGGTCGGCTCGGAGCTCGTGGTCGGGCAGGCGACAGGTGGTGGGTATCGGTTGTCACCCATCGATCAAGCCAAGCGCAAGGTCGGTGATTCGATCGCCGTCGACACGTTCTTCATGGTCGACGATCGCCTCTACCTCGACGACGGTGGGATGCTGATCACGGCCGATCCGTCGACCTTGAAGCCATTGGGCAAATTCCGGTACCGCCACGACGAAGCCGTCGTCACTCCGTTGCGGCTCGGCGACGATCTCGTGTTCGCAACCGGCGAGCGGATCGTGCGTGTCGATGCAGAAGGCGTGGAGAAGTACTCGTTCGATCCACAGGTCGGCATCATCCGCAATCTGATCGAGATGCAGGGTGATCGAGTCCTGGTCGGCGGATCGAACCGGATGCGAGTCGTTTCGTTGAATGATTCCGAGGCCGAGGCCGCCACCCGGGTCCGAACGGGAGTCTCACCCGTAGCCGTTCACGAGATCGAGGGCGACGAATTCATCCTCGTGTTCGGCGGGCCCGACACCGGCGTCGCTCCGTCGATCCTGCGAACGATGCAGGTCACCGAGGACAACTTCGAGCAGTTGGCAGAGATCGAACTGATCAGTTCCGATGGTGCGCCGCCGGTGCCGATCGCCGGCAACACGTTCTACACGACGTCGCTTGGTCCATCGCCGAAGTTCCTCGCGTTCGATCTCACGACCGGACAGCGACTGTGGACGATCGTCCTGGATCCCGACGCAAACGCAACCGTCACCCCCACGGGCGTCGTCGTCCTCGCCCGCGAGGACGACGAGTCCGTCGTGACCTACTACGCCCCGTCACCGTGAGCGATTTGCCACACGGGATGTGGCAAACCGCGCACGGTTCATCCGATTCGGTCAGTGAACGGTGTCCGTCTCTGCCGCCAGGTTCCTGGTGATCGTGTCGGTGATCGTGTCGCGGTTTACGGTCTGCCAGCGCCGGCAGCCGGCTTGATGGAACCAGCGCTCGGTGGTGATCCCCTGGACGTTGTCGAACATCCACACGTAGTCGACGTCGCGCGCCGCGGGGTCGGTGATCCGGTCGGGCACCGATGGGAACTCGCCACCGAAAGCGAACTCCTCGACCGGTCGGCGGCCACAGTTGGGGCAGGTGATCCAGAGCATCAGCGTGTCCCCGTGCTTCCTTGATCGGCGAGTGCGTGATCACGAGCGAAACGGTCGAGGCTGAACGGCTCCAACAGTTCGGGGGTCTTGCCCGTTGCGATCAGTTCGGCCATCAGCGAACCACCGGCCGGGATCGCCTTGAAGCCCCATGTTCCCCAGCCTGTGGTGACGAGTAGGCCGTCGGCCCCGGTGGCGCCCATGATCGGC
>JANOEM010000401.1:0-10675 GCA_031413195.1 Actinomycetes bacterium | reverse complement strand
CCTCACCGAGCTCAGCCGCGCTTGAGGTCGGGGTCGATGAACACACGCTGGCTTCGACTTCGGGTGAGGTGTCCGGCAGGTCCGATGTCCAGTTGCTGTCTCCGCTGTCGATACCTGGACATGGCGGTGCGGTTATGTACTGGTGCTCCCGAGCGGACTTCGACGCGATCAGCGGCTTCGACGAGGCACCGATGGTCGCCGAGGATCTCGACTTTGCCAACCGCCTTCGTCGACACGGGCGAGCGACGAAGCGCCGATTCCGCAACCTGCGTGACGCGCCAGCGACGGTCAGCTTGCGCAACCCTCGTTCGGCCATGGGTTGAGCCGTCCGATACACCCAGCAGGTCTACAGCTGACGGATCGTGACCTTCAGCCGGAGTGCTCGGGCCGTCGGCCACCGTCGGTCGGTGGTGACGAGTTGATCAGCCTCACGTCGCATAGCGGTGGCGATGACGAGCGCATCGGGCAGCCGAAGCGAGCGATGTACCGAACGGAGTCGTGCCGCCATTACTGCAGCATCCGCGTCGAGCGCGACGACAGAAATGGGGAGCCGCTCGAAGAGGTCGCGCACCAACTGGACCTCGGCATCGCCACGACGTGAAGGACCAACCAGGCACTCAGCGAATGCAGACGCGGCCATCGCCAATGCGTCGCCATCGCGCAGCGCCTCCGCCAACACTGCTCGTGCAGCGAGATGATGTACATCGTCGCCGTCGAGAAAGCCGATGATGACGCCAGCGTCGAGGTGGATCAATCCCACTCGGAGCGCAACTCATCGAGCTCGTTGATCGCATAGACACCCGTCAAAGCACCGGCAAACTCGGCGAGCAGGTCATGCTCCCGCTCGAGGACAACTCGTCCCGGCCCGTCAGCGTGGGCGATGACCCGTTCGCCGACCTCGAGACCAGCGGCACGTAGCGCATCGGCGGGAATGGTGATCTGATGCTTGGAGCTGATTCGAGTTGCCCCTCGACGTCTATTCTTTACTTCCTCCACACATGTAAAGGTATCGGGCAATGTCGCCCGAGGCAACTGTCAAGCGACCTGCCAAGGGGTCGCGTTCAACCCTTTTTGAGGTCGGCGACCAGGCCACCGCTGGCGTCGACCAGCGTGTGGGGCTCGATGCCGAACACGTCGTGCCATGTGCCGGCTGCGGCCCAGACCTCGTCGTACTGCAACAGGTCGGGGTCGATGAACACGCGCAGATCGGTGGTGTGGCCGAATGGAGGTACGCCGCCGATGGGGAACCCGGTCGCACGTTTCACAGTGTCGGCGTCGACCCGCTGGCACTCGATACCGCCGGCGGCCGCGGCGAGAAGGGCCTCGTCGATTTGGTTCGATCCGCTGACGTAGGCGAGAACGACCTCTCCGTCGACAGCGAAGATCAGGCTCTTGACGATCTGGCCGACATGTACGCCGATGGAACGCGCCGCATCGACAGCTGTCTTCGCACCGTCATCGAACCGTCGCGGTGTGATCTCGATGCCGAGCGCACGGGCCGCTTCGACGACGCGAACGACGTTCGGGTGTTCATCGGACATCGAGGTGACCTTACGGGAGGGCGTCGATTGCGGCAGCCAACCGATGGTCGAGATCTGTGACGGTGTTCCCGGCGTCGTGGGTGATGGTCGAAATCGTGACCTTGTTCCACGAGATGCTGATGTCGGGGTGATGATCCTGACGCTGCGCGATCAACGCCACCTGCGTCACGAACGCGAACGCCTCGACGAAGTTCGCGAACACGAACTCGCGACGCAGGAACCCGTCGGCCTCGTACCAATCTGGGTGTGCAGGCATTGTCCCTCAGTTCCCACTCGGAGGCAGACCGAACAGGTCGTCGAGCGCGCTGGACGGCGGGTCGACGGGACCTGTTTCGAATGCCGCGTAGCCGTCGCGTTCCAGGACATCGACCAGTTCAGGACCGCCGGTTTCGACGATGCGTCCCTTGACCAGGATGTGGACGACGTCGGGCTTGAGCTCGGCGAGCAGACGGCTGTAGTGGGTGATCACCAACACACCGAGATTGTCCTCGTTGGTCGCGTCCTCCACCCGTCGGGCACAGTCGCGCAGCGCATCGATGTCGAGTCCTGAGTCGAGTTCGTCGAGGATCACGATCTGCGGTCGCAGCATCGCCAACTGCAGGGTTTCGTTGCGCTTCTTCTCACCGCCGGACAGATCGACGTTGAGCGAGCGGGCCAGGAACTGCTCACCAAAGTTGATCCGCTCGGCCTCGGCCGACATCAATTCGAGCACATCGGCGGATGATCGACCGCGCGCGGCGAAGGCCTCGGTCATCACATCGGCGACCGAAACACCGGGCACCTCGGTCGGATACTGCATCACTAGGTGCAGGCCGGCCTGAGCACGTTGCCATGTCGGCATTGCGAGCAGGTCGAGATCGTCGAGGCGAACCGAGCCATCGAGAACGGTGTATCCGGGCTTGCCCATCACGACCGCGGAAAGGGTGCTCTTGCCGGCGCCGTTCGGTCCCATCACGGCGTGTACCTGACCGGACGACACCGACAGGTCGATGCCGTTGAGAATCGTCTTGCCACCGACGGAAGCGTGCAGGTTGGTGATCGACAGCGTTGTCATGATGCGGCGCCTTCGTGCTGGGAGGGGGCGCGTTCGACATCGATCACGATGTTGCCATCGACGACCGAGGCGCTGTAGACGGGGACCGCCTGGATCGCGGGCAGCGTGCTCGGCTGCCCGGTCACGAGACTGAAGGCGCTGCCATGCTTCCAGCATTCCAGTTCCTTCTCGGCGCACAGCACCTCGCCCTCGCTGAGCGAGACATCGGCATGACTGCACGTGTCACCAATCGCGTAGACGTCGTCGTCGATCCGCACGACGGCGACAGCGCGACCCGCGACGTCGAATCGCTTGACGGTTCCGGGAGCGATATCACTGAGTGACGCGACGACTAGAGCTGTCATACCGGCACCACCGCTTGATGCAGTTTGTGGGAGATCCGTTCACGCAACTCGGCTGCGTGGCTGCCGACCGGAAGTTGCGCGAGTACCTCGTCGAAGAAGCCGAGGACGACGAGTCGCTCCGCGATGTCGGGCTGGATGCCACGACTCTCGAGGTAGAAGCGCTGCTCTTCATCGATCGGACCGACGGTGCTGGCGTGGCTGCACTTCACATCGTTGGTCTCGATCTCCAGGTTCGGCACGCTCTCGGCCCACGCACCGTCGCTGAGGGTGAGGTTGCGGTTGGTCTGGAACGCTTGCGTGCCGCGAGCATCGGGCCCGATCTTGATCAGGCCGGTGTAGACGCTGCGCGCGACGTCGTTGACAGCGCCCTTGAACAGCAGGTCGCTGGAGGTCTTCGGCGCGATGTGCTCTTGCGTCGTGCGGAAGTCGTGCGTCTGCGAACCATCTGCGAAGTAGAGCGCGACCTGGCGGGTGCTTGCGCCCTGGCCGACGAGCCGAGCGTGGGTGCGAACCCGGGCGTAGTCGCCGCCGAGCGCAACTGTTGACAAGAGAGTGGACGAGTCGCGTTCGCCGATCGACTGCTGATTGGCGATCTGCCAGACCGAGCTGCCGAGCTCGTTGACGGACAGGTACTTGACTCGCGCAGCCTGCTGAGCCCGGATCTTGAGGACCGGCAAGATGAATCCCGAAACGGAGTCATCGGACTTGAACAGTTCGATCACCGTGACCTCGCTGTCCGGTCCAGCATCGATGACGAGTCGGGGGAAGCACGCGGCCTCGTCGGCGACAAGGTTGTGGGTGATCACGATCGGCTGTTCCAAGATGACACCCTTGGGTACCCGAATGTAGAGCGGGGCCATAAAGGCCCGGTTCAGGTCACCGAACAGATCAAGCTCATCGTCCACATCGATATCGGCATGATCGACCAACACCGAGTCCGCTCCGCTGATCGTGGTCGACAGGGTCGCGGAGGTGTAACGATCGACTTGCAGCTCACCGATCCGGCTGTATCGCCAGATCTCTTGCTGAGGGGAAGGAGCAGGTGCAGCAGTGAACCGCTCGAATGCCGCCAACCGCTGGTCGGAGTCGGACATCTGCAGGCTGCGCACCCCATCTGAAGTCAACGGAGGCACACGTAAATTCTACTACCGTCGTAGTGGAAATGAACCTGAGCGGGATCCTCGCTTGCAGCGGCCCTGCCTCGCTCAGTGGCCGCGGCGTTTGAAGAACCGACGAAGTCCCCGGCCATCGGGAGGCAACAGTGGCTGACCGGCTTGCATCTCGGCCAGGACCTGCTTGCCCATCTCGTTGATCACGTTCTCGGCTTCGTCCAGAACTGCCGCGGCAGAGCCGTCGTCGAGGCCGGGCGGCTCGGCGGGACTCGGTGGAGTGATCAACGAGCCGTGCACCCAGGAGACATCTGCTAATCGACGCTCATAACCGGAACAGTTCTCGGGGCACCGCCACGGCGCCTCTGGGGCGAGATCGAGGTTGCATTTGCGGACCGTCTCGCCGTTGGCATAGGTCCGACTCTCGAAGTTCTTGCACTCCTGTCGCATCGGCATCGGAACATTCTGCCAGTTGACCCGCCCGATTCTCGATCAACGCCTCTCGCCCGGTCAGCAGTTGTCGATCGATTCGTCCAAGCGTTCGATCGCGTGCTTCAACTGCAGGACGTCCTTGCCCGCGATCTCGTACGACATCGTCCCTTCGATGTGCCCGAAGACAAACCGTGGCAGATCGAAGATCGACCGGCGCGGTTCCACGTGCGCGAACACCAGGTCATCGAGATCGAGATGCAGCGCGGGGGTCGGCGCCCGGCGCGATGCGGCTGTCGAGAACAGCCGCAATCCTTTCGCGGTGATGACCACGAGACCCGAACGTCGACCGTGCAGGGCCGGGTCACCCTTCAGCGTGCGGACCAGGATCGCGCCGAGCGCGAGTGCCAGAACCGCTGCGATGACCAGTTGAGTGATCACGAGCGCGACGAACGACTTCGAGGAGAGATCGAGGAACTGCGACAGCACGGTCATACCAAGGATGCCGATCATCATTGCGATCATCAGCCGCCGGAAATGCCCGACAACATTGACCTTCAGCGCAGCCGTCGGGATCTCGCGGCTGCCCGAATCCCGCAACGCACGTGTTGCCGTTGCGAGCATTCGGGGGGTCACCCCACAGAGCCTTCCATCTGGAGCTCGATCAAACGGCTCCATTCGACCGCGTACTCCATCGGCAGCGTGCGAGTGACGGGCTCGATGAAGCCGTTGACGACCATTCCCATCGCCTGTTCCTGCGACAACCCCCGACTCATCAGGTAGAAGAGTTGCTCGTCGGCGATCTTGGAAACCGTGGCTTCATGGCCGATCTGGGCGTCGCGCTCGCCGACTTCCATGTACGGGAAGGTGTTGCTGGTCGATTCGTCGTCGAGGATCAAGGCGTCGCACTGGACGTGGCTCTTGCATCCGTAGGCACCATCCTCGACGCGGACCAGGCCGCGGTACGTGGTGATGCCACCGTCTTTGCTGATGCTCTTGGAAACGATCTTGCTGGTGGTTTCGGGAGCTGCGTGCACCATTTTCGCGCCCGCATCTTGATGCTGGCCTGCGCCGGCATACGCGACGGAGAGGACCTCGCCGGTGGCCTTGGGACCCATCAGGTAGACGCTCGGGTACTTCATCGTCAGCCGGCTGCCGATGTTTCCGTCGATCCACTCCATATGGCCCTCGGTCTCGACCCGGGCACGCTTGGTGACGAGGTTGTAGACGTTCGGCGACCAGTTCTGGATCGTGGTGTAGGTCACCCGTGCGCTCGGCTTGACGATGATCTCGACCACTGCGGAGTGGAGGGAATCGTTCGTGTAGACCGGTGCCGAGCAGCCTTCGATGTAGTGCACCTGACTGCCTTCGTCGGCGATGATCAGGGTGCGCTCGAACTGGCCCGCATTCTCGGTGTTGATCCGGAAGTAGGCCTGCAACGGCATCTCGCAGTTGACGCCCGGCGGCACGTAGATGAAAGAACCACCACTCCACACTGCCGAGTTGAGCGCCGAGAACTTGTTGTCGCCGGGTGGGATGACCGTGCCGAAGTACTGCTTGACGAGGTCGGGGTACTCGCGCAGCGCCGTGTCCATGTCGCAGAAAAGGATTCCCTGCTCCTCGAGTTCGACCCGGTTGCGGTGGTAGACGACCTCGGAGTCGTATTGCGAGGTGACCCCGGCGAGATACTTGCGCTCGGCTTCGGGAATGCCCAACTTCTCGTAGGTGGCCTTCATCTGCTCGGGCAGGTCGTCCCAGTTGTCGGTCTGTTCGGCACTGGGGCGCAGGTAGTAGTAGATGTCCTGGTAGTCCAGGTCGGGCATGTTGACGGCGAACCAATCGGCCATCGGTTTGCGGTCGAACGTACGCAAGCTCTTGAGCCGGAAGTCGGTCATCCACTTCGGCTCGCCCTTCCACCACGAGATCTGGTCGACGACGCGGTCGTTGAGGCCCTTCTCGGACTTGAACGAGTATTCGACATCGTCATTCCAGCCGAGGCTGTACTTGCTGAGATCGAGATCGAACGATGTCATCGGAGATGCTCCCTGGTGTTGGAAGGAATTTTGGTGGTGGAAGGAATTACCACTACGGCCATAGTAACAATCCAGCTCCGTGAGTGCACCGCCCTCGCCGACATTGCGTCCAACAATGCTGCGCCGGTCGGGCCTTTACGACACCGCCTCGACACGGGCAGGGACGAACTTGTGCCATGGGGTGCCGGCGACAGGATCGCGACGGGCGTTGTCGGTGAACTCGTTCGGCGCTACACCGACCCGCCCGAGTCGGGTCCCACCGTCGGCGTCGGACAGCGGTTCGTCGAGACCCATCCCGTTCGGCAACGAGATGTGGCCGGGGCGCATCGAATCGGAGATCTCGACCGTAACCACCGCCTGATGACGCGCCGTTGCCAGGATCGCGATGCCACCGTGGACCACGCCGGTCGCTGCCGCATCTGCCGGGCTGATCCGCAGTGCACCTTCGGCATCTCGTTTGCGCCACGTGCTGTCGCGGATGATCGTGTTGGCCGTGAACGAGCGACGCTCGCCCGCCGAGAGCACCAGCGGGAACTCGGCGCTCAGGTCGCTGCTCGGCTGCGAGAGCGCTACCAACTCGTCGACGAGTTCGTCGACGACGAGCAGGACCCGGCCGTCATCGTGGCCGAACCGGGCGGACGCGTCGGCCCAATCGTCGATGGCGAAGGTAACTCCGGACGGGCTCGCCAGGATCGCGTCGAACAGCGCCTCGCCGAGCGCGAGTCCTTCTCCTTCGAAGCCGGCCCGTCGAACCGATGCTTCGTGGTTGAGCGCGCACCGGTGCGCTGCACCCCACAGGATCGCGGCCGACGCAGCGCCGCCCGGCAGCGTCGGCCCGAGCGTGCGGTACAGCACCAGCGGCGCGAGTGCTCCGAGAGCCGGACTGGCTGCGGTTGCGGCGAAGAACGCCTCCGAGAACTCGGCCCGGCCCTGTTCGGCCGCTGCCCGCAACGGCGCGAGATCCGCGGGATCCCAGGCACCGAGCGCCTCGACCAATCGGGCGTGGATCTCGGGCTCCGGCAACGGACCATTCGGTGAATATCTCACGGGGTCGAGGACCGGCTTGCGGAGGTGGAAGACGTTGTGCGGGAACTCGAAGTTGAAGAACGTCGCCTCCCATTTCTCGTACTGCGACGGCGCGGGAAGTACGTAGTCGGCGAGACGGGCGGTTTCGGTCATCGCGATGTCGATCACGACCACGAGGTCGAGTGCAGCGAGGGCTTCACGCATGCGCTGGGTGTCGGCCAGCGAGTGCACCGGATTCCCACTCTCGACCAACAGCGCGCGATACCGGTCGGGATGGTCGGTCAAGATCTCGTCGGGGATCACGTTGCAGGGCAGCAGCCCACTGATGATTCGCGCACCGACAACCGGGCTCCGTCGACCGGCGCCGCGCTTGTCGCTGCGCGCGAACGTGACGAGTGGCGTCGGAGAATACATCCCGCCGACCACCCCGAGGTTGTTGGTGAGCAACCAGATCAACTTCTCCAGCCAACTGTTCAGCGTGGAGTGCAAGTTCATCTGGATGCCGAGATCCTCCGCGAACGCAACGCTTGCTGCTCCGGCAATTCGCCGGGTTGCGCCGCGGATCAGTGATTCGTCCACCTCGCAACGAGATGCGTAATCGGCGACGTCGATCGCGCCGAACAGTTCCTCGATCTGTTCCAACCCAACGGCATGATCGCCGAGCCAGGCTCGATCGACCAACCGTTCCTGAACCAGGACCGCCACCATCGCAGCAAGGCAGTAGGCATCAGTGCCGGGTTTGACCTGCAGGTGGAAATCGGCGAGGTCGGCTGTCTCGGTTCGCCGCGGATCGAGCACGATCATGCTGCGCGCGGGATCGTTGGCGATCTCCTTCAGCACCGTTCGGGCATGCGCAATGCCGTGGGACTGCCATGGGTTCTTGCCGACGAACACCGCCACTTCGGTGTGTTCGAAATCACCACGAACCATGGTCCCGAGCATCCGGCTGTTGACGAAGAACTCGCCCGTCTTCTCCTGGGCCAATGCGCTCGATCTGAACACCGAACCGAGCGCGCGCAGGGTCGCCCCGCTGTAGCTGCCGCCGAGGTGGTTGCCCTGACCGCCGCCGCCGTAGTAGAGGATCTTGTCGCCGCCGAACTCGTCGCGGATCGATCCGAAGCGTTGGGCGATCTCGCTGATCGCGGTGTCCCAATCGATCGCCTCGAACGATCCGTCCTGGCGCCGGCGCAACGGCGAAGTCAGCCTCTCGAACCCGTTCTGGTAATGATCCAGCCGCAAGGCCTTCTCGCAGGTGTAGCCGCGAGAACCGGGATGGGCTTTGTCACCGCGGATCCGTTCGAACCGTCGCCCGTCGTCTCCACCGAGGCGCACCTCGATCCCGCAGTTGCACTCACACAGGATGCACGCCGTCTGCTTCCACTCCGGTTGGTTCAGGTCCGCCTGGTTCGGTTCTGGCTGATTCATGTCGGTCAGAGTAAACGAGTCCGTTGCGTCACGCAATGGACATCGGTCACGCTGCTCGCCGCTCAGGTCGTGTCACGACCAGGTCCCGCTGCAGCCCGGGTGTGACCCCACTCGAGTGGCTCGCCGCAATGGCTGCAAACGGTGGTGGGCGTGGTCTCGTGCCCGCAATCGCGGTGCGTGAGAATGATCGGCGGACCATCGGGCGCCGCCCACTTGTCACCCCACGCCATCAATGACATCAGCACCGGCATCAGGTCCTTGCCTTTGGCGGTGAGCCGATACTCGAACCGATCGGGATTGGTCTGGTATTGCACGCGCTGGAGGACATCGTGTTCGACCAGGGTGGCGAGTCGGTCCGACAAGACGTTTCGGGCGATCCCCAGATCGGCCTGGATCGCCTCGAACCGGCGTTGGCCGAACGAGACGTTGCGGATGATCAACAAGGTCCACCACTCGCCGACGATCTCCAGGGTCTGCGCGATCGAGCACTGGAAATGGGCGATGCTGCTCCGCTTCACGGCCCCAACCCTAATGGCTGCTTCGGTAGGCTTGGGAGGGATGCCTCGGGGTTCGTTTGTCGTAGGCGGGGTATGACCGTGGTGGCCGGGTTGGCGAGTTCGTCGTGCCCGATCTCGGTGGTGAACATGTCGACACCCGAGCGTCCGTGGAGGGACCAAATCAACTCTGCGACACCCCCTGTTTATGTTTGTCGGTATGGAGTTGGCGACGGTTCATAGCTTGGTCGACAGGGTCGGCGGGATCGATCTGACCGTCGCGGATCGCGAGATGTTGACCGCAGGTATCGGTGATGTTCGTCGTCTGATCGGTTGGGCCCGGTCTGTGGAGATCGGCCTGGTGCAGGCGTTGGCCGGGTTGTCGTCGTTCCCGGAGAAAGACTTCGCGGACGCCACCCGCACCGGTCTCGCCGACGGAACGAAAGCATTGGAACGCGCCGAGACAACTACCGCAATGCCAGAGTTGGGTGCCGCCCTCGCGGATGGTGAGATCGGTGTCGAGCATGTCGATGTCGCGAATCGGGCCCGGCGACGTCTCGACCCGGCCCTGCGGCCTGCACTTGACAGCAAGTCTGCCGAGCTCGCCGAGCGGGCGAAGGTGTCGACACCGGACGAGTTCGCCAAAGTCATGGCTCGTGAGACCCGGGGCATCGAGGAAGCAGCCGGGGTCGAGCGGTTGGAACGGCAACGACAGAACAACAGTGTCAAAGCCTGGGTCGATCACGTGACAGGGATGTGGAACATTCGCGGCGCAGGCGCAGGAAATGAAGATCGGCTACGTCAACAGCGAGCGAGTGTTGAAGGAAGCCGTACCGGCCAAGGCCGCGCAGGCCAAGCTGGAAGCTGAGTTCGGCAAGCGCGAGAAGGACTTGGCTGATGTGGCCAATCGCTTGAAGGCCGCCGCTGACAAGCTCGACAAAGACAGCCCGACCTTGTCCGACAGCGAGAGAACGCGCCGTCAGCGTGATCTGGTTGAGCAGGACCGCGAATTCCAGCGCAAACGCCGCGAGTTTCAGGAAGACCTGAATCAGCGCAAGAATGAAGAGCTGTCGAGCGTTGTCGAACGCGCGAACAAGGTCATCAAGCAGATCTTCGACGCAGAAAAGTACGACCTGATCCTGCAGGATGCTGTGCACTGGAGTGCGCGTGTCGACATCACCAAGAAAGTGATCGACGCGTTGAATGCGGGCAAGTGATCG
>JANOEM010000400.1:0-6397 GCA_031413195.1 Actinomycetes bacterium | reverse complement strand
GTTCGGGTTCGGAACCCACTACTGCATCGGCGCAGCCCTCGCCCGCCAGGAGATCTCGGTCGTGCTCGACCAGATGCTCGATCGCTACACCTCGATCGAGGCCGCTGGACCGGTGGAACGAACCAAGAGCAGCATCATCGCCGGCATCCACCGGGCCACGATCTCGCTGAGGGCGTAGCCGTCAGCGTCCCGGCCGTTGTCGGCGTAAGGTCGCGAGATGATCCAACTCCAGCCCTTCGGACACACCGGCCATCTCAGCAGTCGACTCATCTTCGGCGCGGCTGCGCTCGGCGGGATGCACCAGGACAGGGCCGATCAGGTACTCCAGACCGTGCTCGAATCCGGGATCAACCACATCGACACGGCGCGGTCGTACGGCGATTCCGAGCTGCGCCTCCAACCTTTCCTTGCCGAGCACCGTGCCGAGTTCTTCGTCGCCACCAAGACCGGAGGCCGCATCGGCGCCGATGCCCGCAACGAACTGGAGCAGTCCCTCCGGCGACTCGGCGTGGACCAGGTCGATCTGATCCAGCTCCACAACCTGGTCGAGTCGGACGAGTGGGAAACTGCGCACGGACCGAACGGCGCGGTCGAGGCAATGATCCAGGCCCGCGACGAAGGCCTGGTCCGGTTCATCGGCGTCACCGGGCACGGCGTCAGGATTCCCTCGATGCACATCCGCAGCCTGGAACGGTTCGACTTCGACTCCGTCTTGTTGCCGTACAACTTCACGATGATGAGCAACTTCGCGTATCGAGCCGACACCGAGGCGCTGCTCGAGCGCTGCGCCGAACGATCGGTCGCCGTGCAAACGATCAAGTCCGCAGCGCAGCGCCGCTGGAGCGAGGACTCCACCGATCCCCACTACTCGTGGTACCAACCGCTGTCGGACCCCAATGCTCTTGCGCGCGCAGCCGCCTACACGCTGGGGAACCCGCAGTTGTTCCTCAACACATCGAGCGACGCTCGCCTTCTGCAGACGCTGATCGCTGCGGCGAACGAGCCTGCAACCGCTCCCACCGACGCCGAGATGGAAGCCGACGTCGCCCGACTCGGCATCGAGCCGCTCTTCGACGGCGCCGATCTCGAACGCATCTGACAACGAGGCGAGGCGTCGGCACGGGTTTCGTGTTCTCACCCTGAGCGATTTGCTCCATCACGTGTGGCAAAGTGCGCGCTGCCCGGCAGGTGATTGCGTCTGGGTTCGATTTGCCACACGGGATGTGGCAAATCGCGCGGGGTTCAGACCGGGGTGGCCTTGACCTCGAGGTGCTTCAGGCCGTGGATGAAGTTGGACCGCAGTCGCGACGGCGGGGCCATCAGCTCGAAGTGGTCGACGTGTTTGAGCATCTGTTCGAACATGATCCGCATCTCGAGTCGCGCCAAGCTGACCCCGAGACAGTGGTGTGGCCCACCGCCTCCGAAGGCAAGATGCGGGTTCGGGGAACGGGTGATGTCGAACGTGTTCGGGTCGGTGAAGATGTCCTCATCGCGATCGGCCGAGATGTAGAACATCACGACCGGTTCGCCCTCTTTGATCTGCTGCCCATGGAGCTCGAGGTCAGTGGTCGCAGTACGTCGGAAGTGCATGACGGGAGTACCCCAACGAAGCACTTCTTCGATCGCTCCGTCGAGGTAACGACCGGGGTCGGACTTGAGTAACTGCCACTGCTCGGGATGCTCGATGAACGCGAGCAGGCCCTGCGACGTGGAGTTTCGGGTGGTCTCGTTGCCGGCTACGGCGAGCAACAGGATGAACAGGTCGAACTCGTGCTCGGTCAGCTGCTGGTCACCGTCGGCAGCGAGCAGGGTCGTGATGATGTCCTGGCGGGGTTCGATCTTGCGAGCCGCCGCAAGCTCGTTGGCGTACATGTAGAGCTCGCCCATCGCCGTTTGTGCCATCGTGCTGTCCGAGGCGTACTCGGGGTCATTGCTGCCGATCATCGTGTTGGACCACGTGAACACTTTGTGACGGTCCTCCTTCGGAAGGCCGAGCAGTTCGGCGATCGCGATCAGGGGCAGTTCGGCCGAGACCTCGGTGACGAAATCGAACGTCCCCGAAGCGGCTGCGTCTCCGATGATCTGTCCCGCAACCTCACGAAAGTGGCCGTCCATCGAACGGATCACCTTCGGCGTGAAGCCGCGACTGACCAACTGGCGAAGTCGGGTGTGCTCAGGTGGATCGAGATCGAGCATCATCCGAGCCATGTCGAGGTCAGGCCGATTCTCGGTGAGGATCGTGCCCTTGCGCTGCGATGAGAAGCTCTCCCATTGCCGGTTGACCCTGACGCAATCCACGTGGCGGGTCACCGCCCAGAAGCCACCCTCGGGCTGCTCCGGCTCGACCTGGCGATGACGGAACACCGGCGCCTCGGCACGCAGGCGGGCGAACTGGTCGAAGGGAACACCGTTGACGTAGGCATCATGACTGGCTACGTCGATCTCGTCGAAGAGGCTCATGTTGGTTCTCCTGATTGGCAGGTGGACTGAAGAAAGAAACGCAGAGTCACGGACATCACGAATCGACGCCGAGGATCAGTCCGCTGGTAGGCACCCCGGTGCCAGCGGTGACCAGCACGTGCTGAACGGACGGGACGGGGTTGACCGACGTATTGCGAATCTGTCGTACCCCTTCTGCGATCCCGTTCATCCCATGGATGTAGGCCTCGCCGAGTTGGCCTCCGTGGGTGTTGATCGGCAGTTCCCCGCCGAGCTCGATCCGGCCGCCACGGATGAAATCCTTGGCCTCGCCGCGTCCGCAAAAGCCGAACTCTTCGAGTTGCATCAACACATACGGGGTGAAGTGGTCGTAGAGGATGGCCATCTGGATGTCGCTCGCGGAAAGCCCGGAACCCTCCCACAGCTGCCGGGCGACAACACCCATCTCCGGGAGTTGGGCGATGTCGTCGCGATAGAAACTGGTCATCAGGTGCTGGTCGACACCCGTGCCCTGTGCCACCGCCTCGATGATCGCCGGCTCGTTGCGAAGATCACGTGCCCGCTCGGCGCTGGTCACGATCAGTGCCTGACCGCCGTCGGTTTCCTGGCAGCAGTCGAGGAGGTGCAACGGCTCTGCGATCCAACGACTTGCCTGATGCTGCTCGAGCGTGATTGGTTGCTCGTAGAACCAGGCGTTCGGGTTCGTTGCGGCGTGCTTGCGGTCGGCGACCGCGATCCGCCCGAAGTCCTCACTCGTCGCGCCGTAGACGTACATGTACCGCTGCGCGACCATCGCAACCCACGACGCAGGGGTGAGCAGGCCCATCGGCGCGTACCAGCTGAACTGGCCGCGCTCGGCGGTCGGCTCGGGCACGATTCCCTGCACGCCCGACCCGAAGCGACGGCCCGAGCGTTCATTGAAAGCTCGGTAGCAGACCACGACGTCGGCCACGCCCGTGGCGACTGCCATCGCTGCTTGGTGGACCGTTGCGCAGGCTGCCCCGCCGCCGTAGTGCACGCGACCGAAGAAGGTCAGTTCGTTCATCCCGGTGTGTCGGGCGATCTCGATCTCGGGGTTGTTCTCGGGCCCGAAACACGCGAACCCATCGACCTCGCTCGCCGCAATGCCAGCGTCGTCGAGGGCGGCCACCACGGCCTCGCACGCCAGGCTCATCTCGCTACGACCTGAATCCTTGCTGAACTCGGTCGCGCCGATGCCGACGATCGCTGCCTTGCCCCCGAGGAAGTTGCGCCGGCTCATGAGCCGCCGCCTTCGTCGGATCCGGGCAGGGACACGGTGACGGTTCCGGTGACGTGATTGCCGAGACCATTCGCCCCGACCACGGCAATCTCGATCTCGCCGGCTTCCTTCTTGGTCACTGTGCCGGTCACCGTCATCACGTCGCCTGGATAGTTGGGCGCACCGAGCCGGATGGCGACGTGCTTGATCACCGCATCCGGTCCAGCCCAGTCCGTGATGTAGCGGCCGATCAACCCGTTGGTGGTGAGGATGTTCATGAAGATGTCCTTCGAGCCCTTGTCCTGAGCCAGGCCGGGGTCGTGGTGAACATCTTGGTAGTCGCGGCTCGCAATGGCCGTCGCGACGATGAAGGAACGAGTCAGCGGAAAGGGCAACGGCGGGATTTCGGCGCCGACCGAGACATCGTCGTAGCGAAGTGTTGATCCGGACATGAGGGTCACCGTCCTTCCAGCGCGATCAGTTCGCCGAGCCGGGCGAGTTGGACGCTGCCCGCGCCGAGGGTCGTCTCGATCTGCACTCCCCATAGGAAGTACCGATGGATCGGATAGTCGATGTCAGAGCCCATCCCACCGTGCAGGTGCTGGCACAGGTGGACCACCTTCTGCCCGCCCTCGCTGGCCCAGTACTTGGCGATCAGCACCTCCTGGCGTGACGACAATCCGTGCATCAGCCTCCATGCCGCCTGCAGCATGGTCACGCGCATCGGCTCGGTCAGGATGAACGCGTCGGCGGCTTGATGGGCAACCCCTTGGAACGTGCTCAGGGGTTTGCCGAACTGGACTCGGGAGCTGGTGTAGGCGGCCGTTTGTTCGATCGCTGCCCCACAGACCCCGAGTTGCAACGCACACAGCCCGACGAGCGCTCGTTCGAGCATGAAGGTCAGCTGCTCTCGCCCGTCGCCCTCGGCGCCGCCGAGACGGTCGGCGCCAGACACGACAGTATCGATCTGCAGATGAGCGAATGGTTGGCGGCTCGTCGCCTCGACCGGCTGGACCTGCACGCCTGCAGAGCTGGGGTCGAGCAAGAAAATCCCCAGGTCGCCATCGTCTTGGCGGGCCGGCACGAGGACGCGGTGAGCGAATTGGCCGGCTGCCACGCTCGGCTTGAACCCGTGCAAATGCCATCCGTCGGCGGTGCGTGTTGCGGTGACGGAAGGCTTCAGGGCGTCGTCGACACCGATCTCGCTGAGGGCCGCTGAGAGAATCACGTCGCCCGAGATCACACCAGGCAACAGCGCGTCGCGTTGCTCTGACGTGGCGAACTCGGCGATCGGAAGCGCCCCGAGAACCAAGGTCGCGTACAGGGGCACCGGAGCAACCCGCCGACCCTGCTGCTCGAGCATCAGGCACAACTCGACCAGTCCGTACCCGCTGCCACCGACATCGTCGGGCAGGCACAAGCCGAGCAAGTTGGCCCTGGCGAGTTCGGACCACAGTGCTGGGTCGAAGCCGGCGTGCGCGCGCTCGACCTCTTTCACCCGTTCGACCGGCGCGTGGCCTTCGAATATCTGCTTGGCCAGGTCGTTGACGACCGTCTGTTCGTCGCTCAGATCAAAATTCATGACACCACCTCGAAGAACGGCAACGACAGTTCCTCGTCGCACTTCTGGACATGCAACGTCACCCTCGCCCCGATCCTGAGCTGCTCGCGGTCAGTGCCGACGGTGTTGGCGACCACCCGAATCCCTTCGTCGAGTTCGACCAGGACCACCTGATTGGGGTAGTCGAGGCCCGGGACCTGGGGGTAGTGGACGACCACGAAGCTGTGGATGCTTCCGCCGCCTGTCATTTCGACGGTCTCCCAACGCAACGAGTGACACTCGCGACACATCGGCCCGGGCGGATGACGGAGAACGCCGCAGTCGGAGCACTTCTGGATGAGCAGTTGCCCATTCTTGAGGCCCTCGAACCAAAACACTTGATCGTGGGTGAGCGACGGACGGGGCCGCAGTACTCGGGGCGCTTCAGCGGGTTCAGGACTGTCGGCTGGTTCAAGAGTTTCGGCAGGTTTCGGTGCAGGCCGGAACTTCAGGATCCGGAACAGCATGCTGCCGACCCGTTCGCCGGCCGCATCGAAGTAGTCCTGGCGGGTCGTGATGAAGTGGCCGCTGCCGAGCCCGGTCTTCTTCTCGTCCGAGATCGAATCGATGACGACTCGCATCGTCAGCACGTCGCCGGGCCGGAGATACCGGTCGTAGGTCTGTTCGCAGTTGCTCGCAACCACCGATGTGAAACCTGCGGCCTCGACGAGGGCCGTCATCTCGGTGTACGGATTCGGTCCGCCGTCGCCGCGCGAGACCCCGTATGGGCGCATGACCCACGCCTGCAACATCGTCGGCGGAGCAACGAGCCCGCCGTGAACCGACGCTGCCGCCTGATCACGGTCGAGGTAGACCGGATTCGTGTCCCCCATCGCCTGGCACCATTGCCGCACCATCGGGACATTGACAGGATCGGCTGCGATCGAGTCGGCACCGATCCCTTGCCCGACAAATGACTGCAACTGCTCATACAGGCTCGCCGTCGCTGCACCGGATTCCGTGTCGCCTGATTCTGGGTCGCTCATCTCACTCCACCTCTCGTCTCGCGCCACGGGAGATCACGATCGAGCGATGGTTCGCGGGGAAGACCCAACGCTCGCTCGCCGATCACGTTTCCCTGGATCTCGTCAGTTCCCCCACCGAGTCGCACCGCGTAC
>JANOEM010000399.1:0-3994 GCA_031413195.1 Actinomycetes bacterium | reverse complement strand
GATCGCGGGTGCCGACCTGCGCGCGGTGGTCGACCAGGCGCGCATTTCCAACCGCCTGCTCAGCGCGCTCGGCAAACGCTACTCGCGCGATGCGGTGGAGCACCGCAGCGGTGACCCAGTTGTGAGCGCCAGCACCACCGGCCCGCAGTTCACGGAACGCCGCGTCCTGCACACGACGTGGGTACGCCGACGCGGGAGCCGGGAGCCCAGTCACCGACTCCCACGTCGAGCTGATGAATTGCCACGCCCCCGCAGCCCCCGAGCCCTGGTTGTAGGCGCGGTAGTTGCCGCCGGACTCTGCGGTCCTAATACATCGGACGACATTCGTCAGCCACCCGGACCCACCGGAGCCGAGCTCCTGCTTCCCCGCAGGAGCGACCGTGACAGGAGCGGCACGGTCATGGGTCGGTTCCGGTGGGATAACCCGAGCAAGGCCCGACGGGGGGACGGACCTGTCGGCGCCCCTAGACACCGGGTCCGCGCGCTGCGCACGGTCAGGGTCGGGGTTTGACGCGCCGCCCGAAGGGGAGGACGGCGCGGGTTCAGGGGTGAGCCAGGTGATGAGCAGCCACACCAACAGGAAGGCGGCGAACGCCACAAGCGCGGCGAACAGATCTTGGTAGTCCGGGCGGCGGGTCACGAGGCGAGCACCTCGATCGCCTGCTCGAGCAGATCCCACATCTTTCGGTCTCCGTCGTTGCGGTCAGGGTGTGCTCGCGACTTCGCCCGTCGATAAACCGCGGCGTCCAGCGGTTCGTCCTGCTCAACGCCGGCCAACTCCTGCACGACGCTGAACGCCTGGTCGCGGGTCAGGTGTGACGACCCGCCCTCGCCACCCTCGATGGCCCGGTAGCCGCGGTACTGCTCCCCCGACTCAGCGACCCCGTAGCGTGCGACCGCTCGCAACGATTCGAGGGTCTTGGCAATCGCTCGCACGTTGTGTTGCCACGACTCCATCCGCCCCCGACCCCAGGGGACTGCAACGAGGCGATCGGTTGCGTACAGCAGAGGCCCGTGCTTTGACTCGAATGCGACCACGACGGCAGGTGAGGCAGCCTTAGCGTTCGCGTAGAGGCCACCATCCATCCGGATAGCGGTCTCGGGTACGTCCACCTCGATGACCACGCTGTCTGCGTCAAGCTGGGCGAGCTCGGAACCGAGGAGCCGCTCAGTGTCGGACCAGGTGGCGCGGAACCGTGAGTCCTGGTGGTTGTTCCGGAACCGTGTGCGGTCGCTGATCGGCCGCGTCGTGTACCAGCCGCTCATGCGTCGCCGCCGAGGCGTGCGCCGACGACACCGACCGGCTTCGACGTGATGTGCCAGCACCCACACCCCGTGCAGCGGTACACCCTGGGGGCGTTGGGCTTGCGCAGCATGAGGTTCGCTTGCCAGCGTGGAATCTTCTTCTTCCCCGACCGCTTACAGCGAGTCATGTGACCACCCGCCAGTCACGGCAATCCAATGTCCACAAGGTTTCGGAGCGTTGCTCGCATGGTTTGCCGTCGTGCGACAGGGATATGGCGAGGAGGCTGCGCTCACCGACTGCGGTGATCTCGATGACGGTGTCGCCGTAACCCTCGTCACCGATCAAGCGGGTGCCAGTCCCCCATCCGAGGCGACGGCAGGCATTCGCTGGGCTTTCGTCCGGTCGCTGTGTCACGACCTGTGGGCGGGTCGTCACGTCCACCGCCACACGTTCAGGCTTCCGCCCGGGCTCACACGAATCGGACCGTCGTGCGAGCCGTAATGACCATCAGGACGGTCACATCGAGTGACGTCAGATGACGTAGCCGGGCACTGCTTAGGGCGGCGGGTCATCGGGTTAGCTCCTTGATCGCTTTGCCGACGACAACGCCGAGCACTGCCGTCAGAACAAGGAACGACAGGGCGCCGAGGATCAGGACGCGGGTCATAGCCACACCCGGCAGGTGAACTGGCGTGACCGGTCAGCGGAGTGCCGGTTTCGGTGCAGCCCTTTGGCGTAGTGACAGTTGCGGCAGTCGAACCCCTCAGGCCACTCCCACCGCCAGTCCGGGACATACGTCATGAGCCCCACCGATCAGACCTGACGTAACGGGTGCCGGAGTGTCGGGCGTTACGTGCGCGCCGCTCATCCCACGCGCACGCCGCGACAAGGCCATACGCCAGGAGGGCGACACCGATCAGCAGGATCACGATGGGCACCACAACGGAAGCCGCCTCAAGGGCGGTCACGACGCTTCCCCGTCGCGGCGGGCGATCTCAGCGGCACGCGCTTCGTCAAAGTCGCCCAGGAGGCTGATGTGTTTCGGCTGCTCCCGGACGTCGATCACTTCACCCGTCCCAACCCAACGCTGCGTTCTGTTCCGCTTCTCACCACCCCAAACCAGGAACCAACAACCGAACGCCAAAGCTGCCGCGACGACACCGATCAGCACTGTCCACTGACCGCCGCTCACGAAGCCACCTCAGCTTTGACGGGGCGTCCCCACGAATCCCACGGGTTGTCGCGGTGCGCAAGCACAACCGCCCCGTCGAGGATGCGGATCAGGAACTGACCGGGAGGCAACACACCGTCGCGGTCAGTAACGACAAACACCGGGGGCTTCGTGGTCGGTCGTAGTGGTGTGACGACTGCTTCGGTAGAGTTCGTCATGGCTGACGTGGTTCCTTTCGTCGGTCCGTGTCCCCGGCCGCTACGACGGTGCGGGGACGTTTGCTGGGGTCAGGCGATCTTTCGTTCAGCGAGGAACGACTCAATGGCGTCCTCGCTGACGCGTGTGTTAGTGCGTTGGGTGCCGACGGCCACGTCGAACGCCTCGAGGTGGTTCAGGGCGATCAGCCGGTAGACGGTGTCCCTGCCGACGCCGAGACGCTTAGCGGCCTGAGCGACAGTGAGCAGCTGCGACGTCATGCGGCCGCCTCCTGACCGACGGATTGTCTGTCTGTGGGCGACACCGACGGCACAAAGAGAAGCCCCACCGGCACATCAAGAGCCTCCGCGAGGCGCTCAGCCAACTCCGGGGTGCAAGTGCTACGCCGACCGCTGGTCAGGTGGCTGATGAACCCCTTGGTGCAGCCGGCGTACCGGGCCAGACGCCCAAACGAGAACCCCCGCTGAGCCATCAGCGCCCGAAGCGTGTCCGCGCTCTGCAGCTTCATCCACGTTCCTTTCGGCCACTTCTTGTTTCGACTCATCGCACCCTGCCCTAGTAGACGACTACCTGTCAAGCCTCAACAGACACTCTATCGGCTACTGGTAGACGGAAGTCAAGGAATCACACCTTTGTCTTTCGGGCTGTCAAGGGATTAGGACCGCCCCAGGCGTCGCCTATTGGTAGACGGAGGGTCTACTGTCGGCGTGTCGGACTGGTAGACGGATGGGGTCCTGTGGTGGTTGTGAAGCGACGCGGCACACCCGATCGTTCTCAGGTGCCCACACTGCAAGACCTCTTCGACGGCCTAGACCGCTCGTCGCACGAGCTCCAGGCTGACAGTGAAGACCTCGTCAGTCACCAAACCTTCTCCGACTGGCGGAAGGGCGACGTCAGGCGGTTTCCCAAGGTCGAAACGATTCAGGCTGGTGCGGCGACACTCGGCGTGGACGTCACCACCCTGGTGCTGGCCTTCGCACGGACGCTTGGCCTTGAGGTCGACCGCGAATCCTCACGGCTTGAGACTCGCCTGCCGCCCCGGGCAGGAGACCTCACCGATCGACAGGTCGCAGCGGTTGTGTCGGTGGTAGACGCCATGCTCAACCCCGCAGACGCTCCGGGGCTCCGGGTCGTCGCACGGAACAAGGGGGATGGGAAGCGTGGCCGGTGATCACATCTGGCGGAGCATCGCCAGCGGGGTCGAGGTCCGCCTCGCCCACCTGGGTGAGCGGTTCGGCTGCTACGACCCAGACACCGGCGTCATCTGGATCGGTCACGGACTCACCCAAGCCGAGCGCCGGTCCACCCTCGCCCATGAGCTGATCCACGCCGAACGCGGGGATGAGCCGTGCGTGTCGGGG
>JANOEM010000398.1:0-4715 GCA_031413195.1 Actinomycetes bacterium | reverse complement strand
TCGCCGTGACCGGCGTCGGAGTCGAGGAACGAGCGCACTTCTTCGCCGTCCATGCCAATGTCGATCGCGCAACCGACGAGAACCTCGGGATCACCGATGTTTCTCCCTTCGGTGAAGTAAGCCCGGAGCAGCTGCTCCTTCAGCGCGACCTGGTCAATACAGGATTGATGGTTGCCGGTCTCGGCGAACCAGAGCAGCCGATGAGCGAGCAGGGTATTGGCCCGCAGAGCGATGTCCATGTTGAACTCGATCCCATCCGCAGCAGCCACCGACGTCACGTTGGCAAGGATCTTGGCCGCTCGCTCGATCCCGCCGAACTTCTTCGCGTACGCCTCGACAACTGGCTGGGCAGAGCCGGGCGATGCCGTCGGATCCAATTGATACGGTCGATATACGACCTCGATCGAACTCACGTCACGGGTCGCAGCCACATTCGACAGCGCCGTCTCGAAACGGCGTTTACCGATGTAGCACCACGGGCACACCACGTCAGACCAGATCTCCACGCGCATACCTGCCACGATAGATCCGATGTCGCAGACAACCACGCCCGAGAACGTTGCAGCCACCTTCTGTGCGACCTTGATCGACGAATGGGTTCACCACGGTGTCCGCCATGCCGTCATCGCGCCCGGGTCGCGTTCCACGCCGATGGCGCTTGCTCTCGCTGCCCGATCCGATCTTCGCGTGCACGTGTTCCACGACGAGCGGGTGGCTGCGTTCGCCGCACTGGGGATCGGGCAGTCGGGCGTTCCATCGATCCTGCTGTGCACGAGCGGCACCGCTGCAACTCACTTCCACGGCGCGGTCGTCGAAGCGCATCTGTCTGCGATTCCGCTCATTGTCTGCACCGCCGACCGCCCTCCCGAGTTACGCGATGTGGGCGCTCCGCAAACCATCGACTAGACCAAGTTGTACGGGGCGTCAGTGAGATGGTTCCATGACCCCGGTGTTGCGACCGAGGAGGCATCGGCGTCATGGCGATCGTTGGCCGCACACGCATTCGCAATGACAACCGGACACTGGCCAGGGCCGGTACACCTCAACCTTTCGTTCCGTGAGCCATTGGTCGGGGAGGCAGGCGACCTGCCCGAACGGACCGGTTCGAAACCGGTGACACTCGTATCATCAAGCGTTGCATCGGGGGACGCGCTCGACGATCTCACAATCGTCTTGAACACCCGGCGAGGGGTCATCGTTGCCGGCCGCGGATGCGGCTCCGCGTCCGCGATTCACGAGCTTGCGTCGGCAGTCGGATGGCCAGTGTTCGCCGACGCCCGATCCGGTCTTCGACATTTCACGGACGTCGCTGTTTCGGCGGCCGACGCGATCTTACGATCGTCCGGTTTCGCCATCGACCATCTGCCCGATGTGGTGCTCCGATTGGGGGAGCCGCCGGCTTCGAAGGTGCTCAACCAGTGGCTGGCGGGCTGCGCAGCAACCCACGTCCACGTGACGGCCGTGCCCACCTGGACCGACCCCGACGGCGTTGTTTCCGTTCGGGTGGTCGCCGATCCCTCTGACTTGTGCCGGTCGCTCGCCTCGAAACTCGCCGCATCCAGGCTGGCTGGATCCCGCGAACCGAGTCATGTCGAGGAGGAGCAGGCATCGTTCGGGGATTGGCTGGGCTCCTGGATTGGGGCCGAGGGGATCGCCCAGGCTGCGATCACCGAAGCGCTGACTGGTGAGCTTTCTGAACCGAACGTCGCCCGCTGCCTGGTGCGCAGTCTGATCGCAGGTTCTCATCTCGTCGTGTCGTCGTCGATGCCGATTCGTGATGTCGAATGGTTCGGTGTCGTCCCGGGTGGCGTGACGGTTCATTGCAACCGTGGCGCAAACGGGATCGATGGTGTGATCGCGACAGCGATTGGCGTGGCAATCGCGACTGGCGCCCCGACCACTTTGCTCATCGGTGACGTGGCGTTCCTTCATGACAGTTCTGCCCTGATCGGGTTGATGAAGCGCGGAGTCGATCTTCGGATCGTCGTCGTCGACAACGATGGCGGAGGAATCTTCAGTTTCCTGGCGCAAGCCTCGGTGCTTGCTGGGGACCGGTTCGAGCAGTTGTTCGGCACCCCGCATGGGGTGGACCTCGCGGCTCTCGCATCGGCGCACGGGATCTTCGAAACCTTCGCTTGTTCCGAAACCGAGCTGCTGACCGCAACGGCCGTCCAGGGTCCGAGCATCACGATCGTGCGTTCGGACCGGAGTCGCAACGTGGCCGTGCACGAATCGATCCACGCGGCTGTGATCACCGCAGTGGATGCTGCCCGTCGGTCGACAACTGCAAACTGAATGTCTCAACCGAACGTATCTGTGCGATTCGGGCATTCAGTTCGAAGGGGCCGAGCTCGGAGCCGAACATCTATGGACGAATGATCGCCGAGAGCATCGCTTGGAACTTGGCTTGGGTCTCGGCGAGTTCGTGGTGCGGGTCGCTCTCGGCCACGATGCCCCCACCGGCGAACAGCCGTGCCGATCGGCGGTCGGGCGAGAACTCGGCGCAGCGAATCGCGACAGCCCATGTTCCGTTGCCGGCTGCGTCCATCCAACCAACTGCGCCGCCATAGCGGCCACGGCTGAAGCCCTCGACGCGTTCGATCAGTTCAATCGCTCGGGCTTGAGGGTGACCGCCGAGCGCCGGTGTGGGTGAAAGCGCCCTTGCCAGAGTCAAGACGTCCGGAGCAGGTGCCGAGAGCTGACCCTCCAAGCGCGTACCGAGGTGCTGCACATTGGCGACGGCGACGATCGACGGCTCGGGTTCCCAGTCGAGGTAGCTGGCCCACGGCAGCAGGGTGTCGTGGACCACGTCGACGACGACCCGATGCTCGATCTGGTTCTTCGGGCTGGCCAGCAACTCGGCTGCGAGTCGCGCATCGGTAGACGGGTCGCCGGTTCTTGGCGTGGTCCCGGCAAGTGGATGCGATGACACGGTGGATCCGCTGAGCCCAACCAGGAGCTCCGGCGACGCGCCGACGAAACCGTCGACGGCATAGCGGTAGCTCGACCCGAAGCTAGATCGCAGCCTGCGCAGGACGGCGTGGATGTCGATCGGTACGCTGCACGTGACCACGAGGTCGCGGGCGATGACGGCTTTGTCGATCTCGCCGGCGGCCACGGCGTCGCGGGCCGCCTCGACGGCTGCGAGGTACACCGCAACGTCCACACCAGGGCGAACGGAGAACTCGGCAGCGGTGGCCACGGGAACGGGGAACGGTTCTGGCACGGGGGCGTCATCGATGACCGTGATCCACGCTCGACCGTCAGGCCCCTTGCCGATCGTGACCGAAGGGATGACCAGTTGCGCGTTGGCTCCAGGAGTGAACGGCAAGATCCCCATGACCAGCGGACCCGAGCCGACGCCGCCGACGTGGTTCTCGGACTCGATGTCACCCAGGATCCGGACCGCGTTGTCAGCATCGATTCGCGCTGCTACGCCACGGCCGGCAAGTCCGACCCCGTCACGGACGAAGAGAAACCCGTCGCTGCCCGCGAAGTCGTTGAGATCGACGTCGCGGTCGTACCACGTGCAGACCGAGCGCACAGCCGCTGCTCAGGTCCGGGTGCCCAGCAGCAACTGGGTGATTCCGCCGCTGAGCAATTGATGGCTTGCATCGCCGAAACCGGAGTCGTTGAGCGCTTCGACCATCACCGGTGCGGCTGGGAGGTACGCGACGCTCTTGGGCAGGTACCGGTACGCCGGTGCGTTGCTGAGCGCACCACCGATCTTGGGTACGACCTTGCCGAAGTAGAAGCCGTGTCCCCACCTGATCGTCTTGTTGGTCGGGATGCCGACGTCGAGCAGAGCGATCCGGCCTCCGGGTCGCACGACCCGGCCGAGTTCGTCAAAGAACGATGGCAAGTCAACCAGGTTGCGGAGCGCAAATCCGCAGGTCACGCCATCGACAGATGCGTCAGGGAACGGCATCCGAAGGATGTCGGCTTGAACCCGGGGAGACCCGCTGCGATCGGCCGCGAGCATCCCGAAGCTGAAATCGACCGAGATCGGCTGGTGTCCGGCATTGGCGAGGTCGATGCAGAGATCTCCCGTTCCGCTGGCAAGGTCGAGTACCACGCTGTTGGCCGGGAGGCCGAGCAGGCGCACCGCCTTTCGCCGCCACCGGACGTCGAGCCTGAAGGTCATGATCCGGTTGACCAGGTCGTATCGCGGGGCAATGGTGTCGAACATCTGCCGCACCGCTTCGGCCTTTTCGTCGCCCTGAGGCAGCGTCTCTCGATCCCACGCAGCTTTTGTCATCGCAGTCAGGCTACGCAGATCGGGCTTGGATGGGGCCCGAGATCGTGCAGAGGGTCGCTGCGAACGGGCTCAGGCACTGCTTGCGACCTGCTTCGCCCATCGGTAGTCGGCCTTGCCGCTCGGCGAACGCACGATTTCGTCAACGAAGACGAAGGCCTTCGGCAACTTGTAGCGGGCGATGTGGCGGGCGGCCTCAGCCAGCAGTTCGGCCTCAGTCGCGCTGTGCCCGTGACGCACCCGGACGACGGCAACCACTTCCTGCCCCCATCGTTTGCTCGGGCGTCCGGCAACGACACAGTCGTACACCCCGCGATGAGCCTTGAGAGCTCGGAGGTCGCAAGATTTACGAGGGCGATCTGCCCGCGGATGAAGTGGGCGCGGGCGACGTGGGCCGCGTCGCCTGACTCCTCGAGGAAATCGGCGTAGACGAGCCTCGGCAGGTCGTCGTGCGGGGCAG
>JANOEM010000397.1:0-7464 GCA_031413195.1 Actinomycetes bacterium | reverse complement strand
TCTTGACGCCGGTGTAGATGAGGAACACACCGAAGATCAGCAACACCCACCAGAACTTGGTGATCAGCGCCGCGCCGAGGATCACGAAGATCGCCCGCAGGGTGAGCGCCCCGAAGATCCCCCAGAACAAGACCCGGTGCTGGTACTTGAGCGGAATAGCCATCGCTGTGAACAACATCGACCAGACGAACACGTTGTCGACACTGAGTGACTTCTCGATCAGGTAGCCGCTGATGTATTCACCGAATGCGGCACTCCCGAACTGAAACGCGATGAACACCGAGAAGCTGAGTCCGCACGCGATCCAGATCGCTGACTCGGTGAGAGCCTCCCTGGGGGACGGCTCGTGATCGTCGCGGTGTCTGAACAAATCGATCGCGAGCATTCCGGCAATGAGTGCGCCGAGAAGGACCCAGGCCCAGACGGGCACGTCGAGATCGACGAAGTCGTCACGGCCTGCGGCAAGAATGGATGGCATGCGAGTTACGGTCTCCTGTGGGCGCGTGGTGCGCTGGCTCCAGGAGGTCTTCCCCGCCTCGATGACGTTGATCTTCGAACAACATCATCGAGGTGAGCTGCCGGACCAAGAGGTGGCTTGGACGTGCTGACGACAGATCGTTGAGTGGGGTACTCCCCTCCGAAATTGCAAGGCTACCGTACGCTCTCGGTATGTCGAACAATGATCTGTGGGAGACCCATGCCGGGTGGTGGATCGACGGGTTCACCGAAGGCGCGGATCCCGAGTACGAGGAGCAGATCCTGCCGCTCGCCGCCTCCGAACTAGCCGGAGCGCGCCGGGTGCTCGACGTCGGCTGCGGCGATGGTCAGGTCAGCCGGCTGGCCGTGAAGATCGGCGCCGAGACGGTGATCGGGATCGATCCGACATGGAACTGCGTGTCTGTCGCTCACCAGCGAGATGGCGGTGCTTCGTTCGCCCAGTCCGGCGCCGGCGCTCTCCCGTTTGCCGCCGAGTCGTTTGACGCCGTTGTGGCCTGTCTCGTCTTCGAGCACATTCGCGAGGTCGACCAAGCAATCGCCGAAGTTGCTCGCGTGCTGGCTCCCGGCGGTCGGTTCTGCTTCTTCCTCAATCACCCACTGCTGCAGACCCCGAACAGTGGGTGGATCGACGATCAGATCCTGGATCCGCCTGAGCAGTACTGGCGGATCGGGCCGTACCTGGTCGAGGACGAATCGTTGCAAGAGGTCGAAAAGGACGTCTTCATCCCGTTCATCCATCGCCCCCTCGGCCGATATGTCAACACGCTCGCCGCCAATGGGTTGCTGCTCGAACGGATGGAGGAACCGGCCCCGCCTGCCGGATTCATCGCTCTTGCCGAGGAGTACGAGGCGGCGGCGACCATCCCTCGACTGTTGTACCTGAGAACCATCAAGCTCGGATGACGGGGCGCGTGTGACAATGCCGAGGGTACGAGAGTGGCTACGGTGACCTCGTGACCGATATCTGCGTGATCACCGGACTCTCGGGCGCGGGCCGATCCAACGTCGCCGACGATCTCGAAGACATCGGCTGGTTCGTTGTCGACAACCTGCCGGTGACCTTGATCGACAAGATCGTCGAGCTCGGCAGTGCCTCCGGATCGGTGAACTCGGGCTTCCAACGGTTGGCGCTGGTCGTCGGGCCGACGGCTGACCAGAGTGCGGTGATCTCCGAGATCCGTCGGCTCCGCACGACCGAACATCGGGTTCGGGTCGTGTTCTTGAACGCCAACACGCCGGAACTCGTCAAGCGATACGGCAGCACCCGCCGCAAGCATCCGCTTGACGATGGCGGCGGCATCACGCTCGCAATCGAACGCGAGCGGATTCTGCTCGAACCGGTCAAGGCCGAGGCGGACCTCGTCATCGACACCACATCCCTCACGGTGCACCAGTTGAAGTCGCGCATCGCCGATGCGTTCGCCGGCGAGGCCCACGACGTGGCGATGCAGACCGCGCTGACGAGCTTCGGCTACAAGCAGGGCATCCCGCTCGACGTGGATCTCGTGATGGATGTGCGGTTCCTGCCCAATCCACATTGGATCGAGGAACTCCGCCCGCTGACCGGGCTCGACGAACCGGTACGTCGCTACGTGCTCGACCAGCCGACCACGGGCGAGTTCCTGCGCCGCTTCGAGGACCTCCTCGATCTCCTGGTACCCGCCTATGCCAGTGAGGGCAAGAGCTACCTGTCGATCGCGATCGGCTGCACTGGCGGGCAGCATCGTTCTGTTGCGATTACCGAGGAGTTAGCGGTCTGGCTTCGCCGTCACGGGTACCAACCGCGCGTCACACATCGCGATCTGCCCTGACGGGTTCTTCCCGCTGACACCGCCAGCAACTAAGGTCAGGTTGTAAGCCCCTCCTCTGAAAGGACACGTCGACGATGACGGTTCGCGTTGGTATCAATGGTTTTGGTCGCATCGGCCGCAACTTTTTCCGGGCCGCAAAACTGCGGGGAGCCGACATCGACTTCGTCGCAGTGAACGATCTCGGCTCGCTCGACACGATGGCTCACCTGCTGAAGTACGACTCAGTGGTCGGCACGCTTCCCAACAACATCAAGCCCGTCAAGGACGGCATCAAGGTGGACCAGGACGTCATCAAGGTGCTGCAAGTCAGGAATCCAGCCGAGCTGCCCTGGGGCGACCTCGGAGTCGACGTCGTCATCGAGTCGACCGGCATCTTCACCGATCGGGCAAAGGCGGCACTGCACCTCGAGGGTGGCGCACCATACGTCATCGTCAGTGCCCCGTCGGGCGGCGCTGACTGCACGTTTGTCTACGGCGTCAACCACGAGGACTTCGATCCGGCCACGCACCGGGTCATTTCGGGGGCCAGTTGTACCACGAACTGCTTCGTGCCGATGATGAAGGTGCTCGATGACGCGTTCGGTGTCGAGAACGGCTTGATGACCACGATCCATGCCTATACCGGCGACCAGAGCCTCGTCGATGGCCCGCACAAAGACCTCCGTCGTGCACGCGCTGCAGCGATCAACATCATCCCCACCGGTACGGGTGCGGCGCGGGCGACAGCGTTGGTCATGGAGAGCATGAAGGGCAAACTCGATGGCACGTCGTTGCGGGTACCGGTACCGACGGGCTCGATCACCGACTTCACCGGCAACCTCAAGACCGCCGCCTCTGTCGCCGACATCAATGCTGCCTTCAAAGCCGCAGCAAGCAAGGGGCCGCTCAAGGACGTGTTGAAGTACACCGAAGAGCCGATCGTTTCCAGCGACATCGTCTCCGATCCGCACAGCTGCATCTTCGACGCCGGGCTGACCATGAGCCTCGGCAACCTGGTCAAAGTGCTCGGCTGGTACGACAACGAGTGGGGCTACAGCAATCGGCTCGTCGACCTGACCATGTTCACCGCGAAGGCGATGAAGAAGGCGGCTCCCAAGAAATCAGCCGCCAAGAAGTAGCCGCCGTGAGTCACATCCCTGTTCTCGAAGACCTCGGAGACGTTCGCGGCAAACGAGTGTTGGTCCGCACCGATTTCAACGTCCCGATGGAGGACGGAGAGATTGTCGACGACTTCCGGATCAGGGCGGCATTGCCGACGATCAACTGGTTGCTCGAGCGGGGAGCGACCGTGGTGTGCGCCAGCCACCTCGGCCGGCCGAAGGGCAGCCCGACACCGAAGTACAGCATGGAACCCGTGCGGGTTCATCTCGCCGAGCTTGCTCCCGGGGTCGAACTGATGGAGAACCTTCGCTTCCATCCAGGAGAAGAGGCCAACGACGACGCGTTCGTCGCGAACTTGATCGACGGCATCGATGCCTACGTCGACGACGCATTCGGTGCAGCGCATCGCGCTCACGCGTCGATCGTCGGTCCTCCCAAGACGTTGCCCTCGGCGATGGGCCTGCTGCTCCAACGTGAAGTCGATGTCCTGCTCCGTCTGCGCAACAACCCGAAGCACCCATTCGTCGCGGTGCTCGGCGGCGCCAAGATCTCCGACAAGCTCGGCGTCGTCGAGTCATTGCTGAACATCGTCGACTCGCTGGTGATCGGTGGGGCGATGTGCTTCACGTTTTTTGCCGCGCAGGGCAAGCCGATCGGCGACTCGTTGTTCGAACCCGATCAGGTCGAGACCTGTCGCCGCCTGCTCGCGTCGGGCAAGTCCATCCATCTTCCCGATGACATCACCGGTCTGGATCCCGGCGGCGCCTACGCGACGTTCGGCACGCGCCTGCCCGACGGAGCCAAGGGATTCGACATCGGGCCCGGCTCAGCCGCTGCGTTCAGCGACGTGATCATGGAAGCTCGCACGGTCTTCTGGAACGGCCCGATGGGCATGTTCGAGGACGACCGCTTCGCCGCAGGCACGCGTACTGTCGCCCAGGCAATGGCCGACACGAAGGCCTTCACGGTCGTCGGTGGGGGAGACTCGGCCGCGGCCCTGGCCCAGTTCGGTCTCGCCGACGAGGTCGATCACGTCTCGACCGGCGGCGGCGCGTCGCTGGAGCTGCTCGAGCTCGGTGACCTCCCCGGTCTCGCGGCCTTGAGAGGAGCCCCCAATGCCCGGTGATTCGCAACATTCTCGCCGTCCGATCATCTCCGCCAACTGGAAGATGAACAACAACCACTTCGAAGCCATCCAGAGCGTTCAGAAGCTCTCGTACCTGATCGGCAAGGACGACGCCGCAGCCGTCGATGTGTGCATCCATCCGCCCTTCACCGACATCCGCAGCATTCAGACCCTCATCGAGGCTGACGAACTGCCCTACGCGCTCGGCGCCCAGAACTGCCACTGGGAGGACAAGGGGGCATTCACCGGCGAGGTGTCGCCGGTGTTCCTGAGCAAACTCGGTGTCCGCTATGTGATCTGCGGCCACAGCGAACGCCGCGAGCTTTTCGGCGAGACCGACGAGCAGGTCAACAAGAAAGTCGCTGCGATCCAGCAGCACTCGATGACCCCCATCATGTGCGTCGGCGAGACGCTCGCCGAGCGCGAATCCGGTCGAACAGAGGCCAAGGTACTCGGGCAGATCCGGGCCGGGTTGGCCGGCCGCAAGGCCGACAAGGTCGCAACGATGGTGATTGCATACGAGCCGATCTGGGCGATCGGTACGGGTCGCACCGCCACATCTGGCGATGCCCAAACGGTCTGCGCGGCCGTCCGCGGCTGCGTCGCCGAGCTGTACGGTGCCGAGACGGCGTCGGCGATCAGAATCCAATACGGCGGTTCCGTGAAAGCCGCCAACATCGCCGAGTTGATGGCGCAGCCCGACATCGACGGAGCCCTCGTCGGTGGCGCCAGCCTCGATCCGGACGAGTTCGCCCGGATCGTCCAGTTCCGCAACCACTGACGATCGGTTCCTGCCGAGCCTTTTGACAGTCTCAGTGCTGGAAGAGACGCGCCGACTTTTCATAAATCTGGAACGTGTATCGTTTCGCGCGTTCGCTCTCGGTGCTATTGTCCCCACACCCGTATTGATCGGGGAGGACAATACGGGGGTTTCGGGTGGCAGCCCGCTGTCGCCCGGTCACCGTTCCACGGTGAAGCAATTCCTTCCCTCCCGACCCCATTCAGGAGGAAAAACGTGAGAAACACCAAGCGCGGCAAGATCGCCGCACTTGTTCTCGGAGCCGCCCTCATCGCTGGTGCATGCAGCAGCGATGAAGAGTCGACGAGTACAACCGCAGCAAGTACCGACACAACCGAGGCCGCCGCCGAGACCACCGAGGCCGGCGCGACCGCAACGACCGAAGGCGCAACGGCAACCACCGAAGGCGCGACCGAGACCACGGCCGGGGAAGAGGCTGCCGCCGGCGGCTCGATCACCTACGCCTCCGAGCAGGAGTTCACGGCGTACAACAACTCGACGGCAGACCAGGTGTTGTTCGCCAACACCCTGATCCTCAACCTGGTCCAGCCCGGACCGTTCATCTCGAACCCTGACCTGACCCTCACTGTCTTCGAGGACATGATGGAATCGGTCGAGGTCACCCAGGAAGATCCGCAGATCGTGACCTACACGGTCAAGCCAGAAGCGGTGTGGGAAGACGGCGAACCGATCGACTGTGACGACTTCTACCTTGCGTGGCTGTCCCAGAACGGCGTTGCCGGCAACCAACTCGACGAAGCGGGTGCTGAGGCACTCGACGAGGAAGGCAACCCGATCCCTGTATTCAACGCGGCCGGTACCACCGGCTACGAGGACATCTCGTCTGTCACCTGTTCAGACGATGGCCTGACGATCACCACCGAGTACTCGAAGCAGTTCGTCGACTACAAGGTGTTGTTCGGCGCTCTCATCCCGGCTCACGTCGTGGAATCAGTGTCCGGCGTCGCCGACCTCACCACTGCGACCGATCCGGCCGATCTGCAGGCAATCGCCGACGTGTGGAACGAAGGCTTTCTCGGCTTCGACCCGGAGCGGTCGCTGTCAGGCGCCTGGTACAAGATCGAGTCGTTCACGCCCGGTGAGACCCTCATCCTGGTCCGCAACGATGCCTATTACGGCACACCGGGCAACGCAGACGAGATCATCTACCGGCTCGTGCCCGATGCTGCTCAGCAGCCGACTGCACTCGGTGCAGGCGACGTCCAGGTGATCTCGCCTCAGCCGAACCCCGACCTGCTTGCGCAGCTCGAGGGCCTCGACGGCGTCACGGCCACGGTCGAGCAGGGCGTGACCTTCGAGCACATCGACTTCAACCAGGCCAACCCGATTCTCGCCGATGTCAACATCCGTAAGGCGATCGCGCTGTGCATCGACCGTCAAGAGATCGTCGACACTCTGGTGACGCCGCTCAACCCGGACGCAACAGTGTTGAACAACCGGATGTACATCCCCTCGTCGCCGGACTATGCCGACAACGGCGCCGGCTACGAAACCCGTGACATCGACGGCGCGAAGGCGTTGGTCGAGGAGAGCGGTTGGGTATTGGGTGACGACGGTGTCTACGCCAAGGACGGAGAGCGGCTCAGCGTGCGTCTCGGCCGTCGTGACCCGAACCCACGCCGTCAAAGCACGAACGAGCTGATGGCAGCGCAGTGTGCTGACGCCGGTATCGAGCTGACCGACGACCCTGCCGAGGACTTCAACTCCGTTCGTCTCTCCGCCAGCGACTACGACATCGCCTTGTTCGCATGGGTTGCCACCGCAGCCCAGTCGTCGAACACCGCAATCTATGTCGCAGGCGGCGGTCAGAACTGGAACAACTACGTCAACCCCGAGATCCAGACCCTGTTCGATTCGGCAAACGTCGACTTCGATCCGGTGTCCCGTGCCGCCACGATGAACCAGATCGACCAGATCTTGTGGGACGACATGGTGACGTTGCCGCTGTTCCAGTTCCAGGACCTCGTCGCCAACAGTGACGCCATCAGCAACGTTGTGTACAACGGTCCGCTCGGTGTCACGTGGAATGCAAATGAATGGACAGTTGCGGCCGAGTAATTTCGACCCGACAACCCAGGTTGTTCGAGGGTGGCGGTGGGCTTCGGCCC
>JANOEM010000396.1:0-14840 GCA_031413195.1 Actinomycetes bacterium | reverse complement strand
CGGCGCCGACTCGCTGGACCCACACGGGGGCCCGGCGGACCTTGCCCGCAACCACGTCGAACGAACCTCCGACGCCCATCATGAACGGCACGCCGAGATCCTCGCCGTGTTCGGCGAGCCAGAACTCCTTGCGTGGGCTCGGAATCGCGACGAACAGAAAATCGGGTCTTGCGTCACGGATCGCTTCGATCACCTCGGCATCGTCCTCCCAGTACCCGTTGCGAGCTCCGGCCACCTGCAGGTTCGGGAATCGTTCACGGAACCGGCTCAGCATCTCGAAGAGGACGTCGTCTCGCGCTCCCAAGAAATACGGCCGGTGCCCCGTCTCAGCCGCCCGCTCGACGATCCTCATGAACAGGTCGATGCCGGCAACTCGCTCTGGAAGCGGCCGTCCGAGCAGGCGACTCGCCCACACCACCGATGCCCCGTCCGCATTGACCAGCGGGCATGCCCCGATGACCTTGCGAAGTGCCTCGTCGTCGCCCATGAGCACGACCTTGCCGGCGTTGATCACAACATGCTGGACCGGAACACCCTGATCGACAATCGCGAACACCCGGACAACGGTCTCGTCCATCGTGAGCGCGTCGACGTCGACGCCAAAGAGACGAACCGACTCTCTGCTGGTGGCCAGTTCGTTGCTCACGACGACACGTACCCCGGGTGACGACTTTGCCTCCCCGACCAGGCCTCGAGGATCCAACCGAGGTGGTACGGGCGGCACGTGGTGTTCACCGACGCACCACCCAGATCGATCCGGGCGGACGCACCGACGAGAGAGAGCGCCGTGTTGGCCCACAAGTTCGCCTGGTCCGCGACTCCCCGGCGACGGATCGCTCGATGAGCGAAACGATTGGACACGTCGTAGAAATCGAAACCCAGCTCGTTGTTCCCGAAGCACCACTCGTAGCCCTCGACGGCTGCCTCGGCGAAACGATCGTCGCCGGTGACCTCGGCGAGAGCGAAGAACGCCATGGGTGCCATCGCGTCTTGGTGCACGGAGTACAACTCGTACGGTTCCACGACGACGCCACGCTCCGCGTGGAACAACCACGGCCAGGCCGCATCAGGACGTCGCAGCTCGATCAACCGTTCTGCAAGTTGGACGGCTTCGCTCTTGGATGTCGACCGCAGGTCGTGGCGAGCCGTTTCGGCGAGTGCCAGCAGCGCGTAGACCTGCGTAGCGAAGTTGGGGAGCAGACGCCGCTGACCGCTGGTGCGGTGGTGCACGAACAGTCCTGACGACACTCGCCGAGCCTGCATCTCCGCGTCCGAGCGTTCGAACATGGCACCTGCATCCAGACCGTCGGCCAACGCTTCGACTGCTCCGAGCTGCACCCACGCGGTCTCCATGCCCTCGAGGCCGGCCAGGGCGTCGGACGAATCTGTGCGACGAACCAGGTCGCCGAGCGTGGCATCGGCCAGCTCGGACCCCCTCCGCACGTCGGCCCACAGCAGGAGACCGAGGTCGCCGATCGACAGTGCGTCACGCTCTCGATGAATGAGTTGGTGAAGCTGATCCAGGTCCACCCCGGAATGCCGGCCACATTGTTCGAACCTCGTGAGGCCCAGCAACACCATGATCGAATATCGCAACGAACGTCCGCGTAGCGTTGGATCCTCCCAGGTCCGATCGAAGCAGTAGATGCCGTCGTCGCGACGCAGCGTCTCGAGCACACCGGCCGAGAACCTGAGCAGCTCGTCGACACGTCCACTCTCGCGCCCGACCAGCAGGCGCCCCGTGCTGTTCACGGTCTCTTCAGCTCGGCTCACGACTGCTCACCGAGCCCTCCGTCGCACCGGTACACCCGGTACACCCGGTACACCCGCCAACATCTCCACCAGGTGTTCAATTCGGTCACAACGATTCCTTCCGCCTCGACGCCGTGTGATCCCTATCAGTTGTGCACGCTCGTCACGCGCTGGCGAAGCTTTCGACCGCTTCCCAGCGACACGCTAGCAGTTCGACAAAGCCGTAGGTAGCGCGATCTGCATGAACGAGGCGGACGACAGCGCCGTATACTCTGGGCATCCGAAGGTCGACCAATCAGGCGGAGGTGAGGCCCGATGGATCGAAGTGATCGCCGCAGGAGAACCAACCTCTTCGCTGCTCGTCGTCACCGGAGTCCAGCGCGTATTGGGATGGTCCAGTCGCTGCAGCAATCTCTTAGTCGACAGGTTCAGTTTGCTGAGCGGTGGGCAGTCGGGTTGACGAGGATTTGCCAATGATCGTTCCCACTGGGTCGCTCAGCCGGGCGGGAGCGCGCGTGTGAAAGACACAGACGAATCTGCAGCTGGATGGCCGTATGTCCATTCTCCGGTCGACGGCTTCGTCGACGCACCGCTCGGCGAATCCGCCAAGGAACGGCCTCTCCTCGAGTACGACGACAGCGAACCCGACAACTCCGAGACGCTGGAGTCGAGCATCAAGCGGGGCGCCGTCTGGAGCCTGCTCAACAACGCCACCAGCCGGCTGGCCTCAATCGCCTCAGGCATCATTCTTGCACGATTGCTCGTCCCGGAGGACTATGGCGTCTTCGCAGTGGCGTTGATCGTCCTCAGCGCCTTGTTGAGCATCAACGAGTTGGGCGTGAGTGTCGCGATCGTACGTTGGGAATCCGGTGTCGACAGAATTGCTCCAACCGTCACGACTCTGTCCATCGTGTCCAGCATCGTGCTGTACGCGCTCTGCTTCGCGTCAGCGCCGTCAATCGCTCAGATCCTGAACGCGCCAGACGCGACCGGGGTGATACGAGTCCTCAGTCTCGCCGTGCTCTTCGACGGCGCGGCGTCGGTATCCGCCGCATTCATCACGCGCGCATTCGAGCAGCGGAAACGCATGGTCATCGACCTGACCGGTTTCTCCGTCGGCACGAGCCTCTCGATCGTCCTGGCGTTTGCTGGTTTCGGTGGCTGGGCCATCGCTCTCGGCTTTCTCGCGACCAGCATCGTGGCGAGCGCCTTGAACATCATGTGGACGCCGATTCGAGTCTTGCCCGGGTTCGACCGGCAGGCAGCGCGCGAACTCCTTGCCTTTGGCCTTCCGCTGGCTGGATCGAGTTTCCTTTTGTTCGCTCTGCTGAATCTCGACTACATCGTGGTGGGCAGCCAACTCGACACCGAACGCCTCGGTTTGTATCTGCTGGCATTCAACCTCGCTGCTTGGCCGATCAGCCTGGTGTCGGTGGCCGTTCGACGAGTCTCGCTCGCCGGATTTTCCCGCGTCGCCGGAGACGAAGCAGTTGCCGGCGCGTCGTTTTCCCGGGCCCTCGGTGCCATTCTGGTCATCACCTTGCCGATGTGTGTACTGCTCGCGTGCTACGCGGCGCCGTTGATCGACGTGCTGTACGGAGACAAGTGGTCCGCCGCAGCGCCGATCGTGTCGTGGCTCTGCGTCCTGGCCGGGGTCCGCCTCGTCGCCGAACTCGGCTACGACTATCTGGTGGCGCTAGGTCGAACGAGATCCAACCTTTTGGTCCAGTTCATCTGGGTCGCAGCGTTGATTCCAGCGCTACTCATCGGGGCAACCCTCGACGGTACGACCGGTGTTGCGATCGGCCATGCCTTCGTCGGGACAGTGGTGGTCCTACCGATACTGATTCTGATGCTCACGAGATGCAGCGTTTCCCTCCGAGAGATGCTCCGCTCCGCAGCGCTACCTCTGCTCGGTTCGGTGGCAATTGCCGTGACTGCGCTTGGAGTGAACCACCTGGAACTGTCATCGTTTGCGACCGTGCTCGCCGGCGGTGTCGTGGGTTTGGTGGTGTACGCTGTCATCGTTGCCCCGATGCGAAAGCGACTACAAGTGGTGGCAACCGTCCCACGAGACAATGTCGCTGCACCTTGACCATCCCACAAGGACTCCGTGATTGTTACCGCAGACTGGGCAGTCACTGTTGCTCGCGAATACCCAGAACTCCACGGAATTCATCAACCCGGTGTTCCCAACTGCGTGAGGAAGCAAAAGCACGGCGGCGCGCCCTCAGCTCCTCGTTGTCATCGGCGGCGAGTTGCTCCGATACTCTTCGTGCGAAGTCCTTCGGATCCTTCGCTATGGCGACCAAGTCCGTCCCGAGTCCTCGAGCGGCGGGTAGATCACTGGCGACGACAGTCCGGCCGGCTGCGAGATACTCAAGCGTCTTCAGGGGCGAGCTGCCTCGATTGAACTCGCTGTCCGTGTACGGCGTGAGACCGACCTTGATCGCCTTCAGGTACGAAGGCATCTGGTCAAAGGGACGGCGGTCGACCCACTGCACGTTGGGTCGGTCGATCAGCTCATTGAACCGCTTTCGGTCGACTGGTTCGGAAATGGGACCGACCAGAAGCACGGAGACACCGAGGTCGGCGACTGCGTCCAACACGTCAAAATCGATCCGGTCGTTCAGTTGTCCAACAAGCCCGGCGATGGGGGGGCGCAGTGAAATGTCAGCCGCCGGCTGCGCAAGATCCGTGTGGACGAACCCGTCGACGTCGCATCCGTTCGGAATGGTGGCGACCTCAAATCCGAGTTCACGCCAACGCTCCGCAAGTTGCTCGGACACTGCGACAACGGCTGAGGCCGAAGCCAATTGCTCACCCTCGCGTCGTTTCACCCAACGCGGAGATAGACCCATGAGCTCGGCCCCAGCACGGAAATCATCGGTCCCGTAGAACACACGACGCGATGTCTCACACACACCAAGTAATGGGTCAAGCGACGAGACGACCACCGCGTGAACGTCAGTCCCGAACAAGTCGACGCACCGACGAATCGACCGCTTCGCGATCGCTACTGCGACCGAACGCCCGATCAGGCGCGTGACTCCAGGGGGCGACTTGGGACTCAACCGCCAGAGATTGTCGCCCATGTGCGCAAGTGCTGGTGCACGCAACGCACCGATGTTGCCGGGTCTGACTGCCAACGGCGGATCGACGTAGAGCACCCTGGCGGTCCTCGCAAGCCGGGCAGCAACCTGCCGGTCGGAACCTATTGGGCTCGCCCAGAAGTTGCCCGAGCAGTACACAACGAGCGGCAGATTTCGCGCATCGCTGGCTTCCTCGCAGTTCGGCGGGAGAGTCATGCTTCCAGGCAGCGACACGTAAGGCCGCACCTGCCCCAAGGGCCTGTCGGGTTCGAAGATTTTCGTCGGCCCGCCTCGGGCACCTGGACTCCCCGCAAGTCTGGTCTACGTCGACCGGCGTGTCGTAAATGCAGCAGATGAAGGCAGATCGCCCCCCTAGCCCTGTAGATGATCGGGTTCATGAAGTCCGTCAATCGCCCCGTCGGCCGCTCACATCGAGTGAACGAGTCCAATGATTTCCACACAGCCCGATCGCAATTGCGAGAAACAGTGTCACCATTGGAAATGATATGAGGTCGAACGTCGCAGCAGAAGCAAGGATCGCCAATCCCATAGCTACGAACATCCGCGCGAGCTGACGATTTGCCTGATCCGCGAAGTTTGCCCGGCTTGATGCACCGAGCCATGCCGGCAGACTGAGGACCACCACGAGAACGACCAAACCGAGCGCGCCCATCTCGATGATGGTCAACAGATACTGATTATCGAGAATTCTGAGCCGGGGCAGAAATGTCGCTGGCCCCCTCCCTAACCACGGAGCATCGCGAAGGTACCGCGCCACAACTGCGTAATCACTCACCCGTGTTGAAATCGAGGAGTCACTCTGACCAGCCCCAATGTAGTTCCCGAGCGTTCCCAACAAGCCGGGAATAGTTACAAACACAATCGCTGCGAGACCAGCCATGACCAGCAAAGCCCGGACTCTTAATGCCCGGTCGACATCGACGAGAAACACAACCATGACGATAAGACCGACCAAAACTGCCGAACGGCTCACCGCGAGGGGAATCCCAATGGCCAAGAGGCCCAGCGTCAACCACCGGCGTAAGGGCTTCCAAGCATCGTCATACACGAATAGATGAAGTTGGAGCGCAAGTCCGAGCCCAACAACCACGCCGAACTCGATAGGATGTGTCGCAGTTCCGGCGGGGCGGGCGAGCCCGCTACGGGAAAGGACGCTCTCGCGACCTTGATACGTCGACAGACCCGGGAGGCGTTCGATATAGGCGGTGAGATCGAGCCCAGACCGAGACTGCAGGACGGCGATCCCTGACATGGCAGCAATCGCTGTCACAATCGTGCGCAGGATCGTCAGTTGCTGTTGGCGTGTCTGCAGGCCTTCGGCGAAGCCAAGTGCGATGCCGGTGAACGCGAGCAGGAAGATCAGGTACCGATCAGCGTTCGAACTCTCGTCAGCGCGAACGCTGTTCAGATGCATCGCAGCGAACGACAGCAGCGTGACGAACCAAAACAGCGCCATTGTGATCCGAACCGGTTTGCAGGGCGCACCCAACGAAGAATCCGGTGAACTGGCCCCCACGGCCCACACGAGACAAACCACAAGTCCAAACAGAATCGGGGGAGATCCGATAGCCCCGAATACAGCGAATCGCAGTGAGGCCGGGAAGAGGAACACCAACCAAATCTGGACCTGCAGGAGTCGGACTGCGCGGGTCGCGCCCACAGGCTGCTCTGCCGTCGGAGCATCGAGGTGAGCGGCGCTTCTGCCGTTCCCGTTTACTGGAGCCACTACCGATCCCCGATGGGACTTCAGCCCGACTCACGTGCGCTGGACGCCTGGTTACCCTTGGAGAAAACGAGCTCCGGGGGCTTTAAGGCCCCGGAGAGTTCCTCAGCGGCCTTCTCGCGGCGGCGCTCGCTGAAGGAATCTGCGACGATGACCATGCCGAGCACGAAGAGTGCTCCGGCGGCAGCGGTTGCAACGGCTCGTCTCAGTGTGCTCGACAGCACCAACGTCGCTCGTGTCGCCGGTACAACGACGTCACTGGTTATGAAGTAATCAGGATCAGTACCTTGGCGGGTTTGGACGTCGTCGAGCGTCTGCTGCAAGAGATCAACCACAAGCTGCGTCGCCCTCAATGCCTCAGCCTCGGTGCCCGCCTCGGCCGCGACATCGATGATCGGGCCGCGATAGAAGTCGATGTTCGCCGCCACCGTGTAGGTGCCCTGGAGGCCTCGACCAACAAGCGTGTCCATCGACGGGTCACTGGCTAGAACTCGGCGAATGATGTCCACGACGATCGACAGGTCATTGAAACGTTCGTACGGGTTCTCGAGGGCGCGCAGTTCGACCTCGCCGGCATCTTCCGTCACCGACGCTGGCGCTTCTGGCGGGTTCAAGAGAACGACCGAACTGGTGGCACGGTACGTCGGCGGCGTTGAGACGACCACCGCCGCTACCGCGGCGGTCGCGATGGCCAATGACAAGATGACAACGACCCAGTGCCGTCGTGCCATCCGAACTATGCTGAGAATGTCCATGTCCCGTGCATCCGCTCCTCACCAGGTACGCCACCGCCGCCACGATGCTTCACCGAAGATCCTAGGCGAGCGTGAATCGAAATCGACATCACGAGCTGATTCGCCAATAATTTACTATGCCTGCATCGCAACGTTGGCGCAAGGTCCCAGGCATCGAGTGCGCAACTCAGACCGGTTGAAGTAGTGTCAGCCAGCGGCTCAGAACTTGCGGGCTTCGCCAGAGCATGCGCTATTGCGGCCGGGATACGTGAGCACGTAGGCACACTGGGATCCTACGCTGTCAAGGCGCTTGCACGATCGAACTCTGCCCTGGACAAGTTGCGACTCGGTGTCAGGGTGGTCGGGCCAGCAGCCGCTCTTCATGGGTTCTGGCAACTCATGACGCTGGCGGTCACTCGACCACCGACTGCGAGAGTCGCGCTCAGAGGGGGACTGCACCTGGACTTTGACTACCCGAGCCAACTCGCGCCGTCGTTGGTGATGTTTGGCGATGTGATCGATCCAGAGTTCGCAATGCTCAGCGACCTCTCACCCACCGATTGGACCTTCATCGACGTCGGCGCAGCGATCGGCCAGTTCTCGCTCTTCGCGGGTCTCATGCCTCAGGCCGACGTGCATGCATTCGAACCCAGCGATGCCAACATCAGGTCCCTCGTCCACAACATCGAGTTGAACGGACTCTCTGAGAGGGTTCACGTTCATCGGATCGCGTTGTCGAATCACACCGGTGAGGCGCATTTCCCGACAGCAAGTCGTACGTATCTCAGTCGACTCGACTTCGTAGGCCCAGCCACCATCAGCAACGAGAGCGTGCCTGTCCGACGCCTAGACGAGCAACTTTCCGGACTCGGTATCGAACACGTGAACGTCATGAAGGTGAATGTCGCCGGCGCAGAACCGGAGGTACTCGATGGAGCATCCGGATACCTCTCGTCCGGGCGAGTGGACATCGTCATCCTCCTGATGGGCGAGTCATCAATACCCTGGTACGCACGCCTTCGGGCACAGAACTTTCGACTCGGCTTCTACCATCCGGGCAACCGCACATTCCATACCGTCAACATCGTGGATGAAGGGTTGTTCCAAGCCATGCCTTGGCCAGCTCGTCATGTGCTCGCGGTCTCCGAGGGAGCTATTTCCCGCGGTGTTCTCGACGGGATAGTGATCGCAGCCCGGTAGATCAACACCAATAGTGAGCCGAACGAAGCAGGCGCGCCTCAGGGACTTACGGTTTGGCCTGACGCGTCGGTGTTCCCGGACCAGACCGGCGCACAGTTCCGAATCAACGCAACACCCCAGTAGCCCTTCAGGATCCGGTTGTTGACGTACGACACACCCGAGATCGAACCACCGCTGAACTGCCCGTCGCAGTACACCGTGTACCCAGCCCCCGACAAGAAGTTGTTCGACACCACCACGTTGCGGATCGGGCCGAAGTAGTTGTCGATCATCACGGCCGCTGTCTGGTCGTGTTGTGACAGATCGATCGTGTTGCGATCCACCACCACATCTGAGACACCACCATCGATCTGGATCCCGTCGTAATGCGGAGAGCCCGGCGCAGCCAAGTCATGGATGTAGTTACCGCGCACCTCGGAGCCCGAGAACGGCGTCACACCGTTTTCAACACCATAGATGTTCGACCGGAACACATCAGCAGGACCATAGACACCCATCGAGTTCGACGTTCCCGCAACGCCCCGACCGTTGATCTCCACATCCTCCACCACCACACCAGTCACACCGTCCTTCACGTAGACCAACGAAAAGCCGCTCCCAGTGATCCGCGACCGCCTCAACGTCACATTCGACGCATTGATCGTGACCGTGCCCGAAATATCCAACCCATCGATCACAGTGCCCGCCTGGTTCACGGTCACCGATCCCGACTGCCTCAACACAACCCCAACGGGAACACCCGTCGACGACGCAGACGGAGAACTACCAGCTGCCACCGTGGTCGTCGGAGCAGCCGTCGTCGTCGGAGCAGCCGTGGTCGTCGGAGCAGCCGTGGTCGTCGGAGCAGCCGTGGTCGTCGGAGCAGCCGTCGTCGCCGGAGCAGCCGTCGTCGCCGGAGCCGGAGCAGCCGTCGTCGCCGGAGCAGCCGTCGTCGCCGGAGCAGCCGTCGTCGCCGGAGCAGCCGGAGCAGTCGTCGTCGCCGGAGCAGCCGTCACGCTGGCGGTCAGGTTCTGTGTTGAGAAGAGGACGTCGACGTAATAGTTGGAGCCCTTCCAGACCTTGTCGGGCTTGCCCGTGCCGTAGGTGTAGACACCTTGCCACGCCTTGAGCGAACCAGCCGTCGCCACCTTGGTCTTGCTCAACGCATAGAGATCACCGGCGTAACGGCCAGCGGGCGCACGATACGAAGCAACGTAGGTGCGACCCGCGACGACCTTCACCGGCGCGTCGAACCGCGCAGTGTGCCAACCCACCTGCATGGTCGCAGGAAAAGCGACCGTTGCCAAAAGCGCACCCCCAGACGACCACAGCTGTCCCTTGTGCGGTCCCACGTTCTGAGCCGAACGGTAGAACTCGACGCCGTTGATCCAGCCGTCCTTGGACGAACTGAACACCACACCGAGCGTCGTCGGAGCCATGTCGACATCAGCCACAACCTTCGGAGTGACGTCACCACCCCAGATGCCGTACTCGACCGGTTCGCTCGAACCGGCGAACGGTCCAGCTAGAGCGGACAACGAGCCACCAATCGCCAATGCAGCAGCGATCAGCATCACCGGAGGACGTGAAGCAAACGAAGGCAGCTTCAGCTGCTTGGCGCGGAACAGGCGGATGAACATGTCGAACCATCGGACCGACGTGGACATGACTTGAGCTCTTCGGAACGGTCTTGCCCATCTCTTGATGATCGGCGAACGCTTGGAGGGAACTGATGGATCCATGGGGGCTGAAACTCCGTTCGCGCCCGCTCACGGGGATGCACGGCGATTGCCGTCATCCAGAATCGGTAACCTAACCGCGATGTAACCGTAATGCAACTGACATATTCATCTAATTTCCTACGGAAGGCGACGAGTCCGCCACCCTCGGTGCTCGGAATCCACTGATGGCGCTCCGGCGGTGCGGTGCATGCGATCGCCGACACGTCTCACGTGGGCCGCGGCCCACGCCCAGGAGGCAGGCCAATTCGACCACGATCAGGAAGCCGCCGCGCCGACAACATCGCCAAGACGGTCGTCCAAAGCGTCGATCCTTCGGTCGCAGTGGCAGGATTGAATGGTGACCAACACGACATCGGCGAGTGTCATCATCGCCGCACACAACGAGGAGAGCTCGATCGGTCGCACCCTCAGCACACTCCTGACCGGCGCACCGCCAGGCGATCTCGAGGTCATCGTGGTGTGCAACGGCTGCACCGACTCGACGGCCGACATCGCCCGCTCGGCAGGACCCGACGTCGTGACGATCGAACTGGACAAGCCGTCCAAGCATGAGGCGATGCGTTGCGGTGACTCCCGGGCCAGCTCCTACCCACGCGTGTACATGGACGCCGACGTCGAGGTCACCTTCGACGACATGAGGAAACTCATCGACACCCTCCGAAGTACCGCCAAGCTGGCGGCCGGACCCCAACGCACCATCCCGCGGACGGGCGTCAGCCTGATCGTCCGTTGGTATTACGACGTCTGGGAATGTCTGCCGCAGGTCGAGGCATCACTTTTCGGGCGAGGTGTCATCGCCGTCTCCGAGGCGGGCAACGAAAGAATCTCGCGCCTTCCACCCCTGATGTCGGACGACCTCGCAATGTCCGATGCGTTCGACCCGGACGAGCGCATCATCGTGAACGCCGCCCGAGTGGTGATCCGTCCGCCTCGAACGGTCGCTGACCTGTTGCGCCGACGGACCCGCGCGGCGACTGGGAACAATCAAGCTGACTCCGCTGGAGCCCGCCGTGCCGAATCTCGCACTTCGGTGACAACTCTCGCCAAACTCGCTGTGGACCAACCCAGGCTGATCGCCCGGATCCCCGTCTTCCTCGGGGTGACCGTCGTCGCACGAGTCCGCGCCCGGCGGGCGCTCAAGACCGGAGACTTCACCACCTGGCAGCGCGACGAGAGCTCACGAACCGGCTGACCACTCGAGCCGATTCAGGACAATGCGTCCAGCACCAGTGCGATCACGCGATCCTGCTCGGCGGCGGTCAAGTGAGGATGCATGGGGAGCGACACCATGGTCAGCGAGGCCGCCTCGGAGTTGGGAAAGGCACCGGCGTGCAGGCCGAGAAACGCGAACGCCTCCGTGAGATGGACCGACAACGGGTAGTGAATTCCACAACCGACACCAGAGGCAGTGAGATGATCGATCACACGCTGCCGATCGGGGACACGGACGGGGTACAGGTGCCACACGGGCAAATTCCCGTCAGCGATCGAAGGCACAACGATTCCAGGGTGCGGCGCGAACGCTTCCCGATATCGCTCGGCGGCCTGGCGACGCGCCTCGTTCCACGTGTCGAGCCGCCGAAGCTTGGCCCGCAGGACGACGGCCTGCAGGGTGTCGAGCCGGCTGTTCGTCCCGATGATCCGATGCTCGTACTTCTTCGTTCCGCCGTGGTTACCGATGGCGCGAACGTCCTCAGCGAGTTCGCCATCGTTGGTCACCACGGCGCCCGCATCGCCATAGGCGCCGAGGTTCTTCCCAGGATAGAAACTCGTCGCCGCGAACGACACACCGTGACCGACGCCGAAACCATGACGAGTCGCTCCCTGCGACTGAGCGGCATCCTCGACGAGCATCACGTGATCTCCAACCGCAGCCGCAATCGCATCGAACGGCGCGATCTGGCCATAGAGATCGACACCGATCACTGCTCGGGTCCTGGCGGTCAGTGCCGCAGGCAGTGCCGACGGATCGATCAGCATCGTCGTCTCTTCGCAGTCGACGAGCACAAGTGAGGCTCCCGTACGTACCACTGCCTCGGCGGTGGCGATGAAGGTGTTCGCCGGCACCACCACTTCGTCGCCGCGCCCGATCCCGGCTGCGCGTAAACCCGTCTCGATGGCATCGGTACCGTTGCCCACACCGATGCAGTGGGCGGTCCCGCAGTATGCGCTGAACTCGGCTTCGAACTCGCGGACGTCCGGCCCGCCGATGAATGCTCCCGTTGCGAGGACGCGAGCGAAACCATGCTCCACCTCATCAGCGACCTCGGCGTGTTGTGCCAGGAGATCCACGAACGCGATCGGTGTCAGGGGGGTCTCGGTACTCATGCTCTCCTCGCGGCCGCCAGACGGCCTTGTCGTTGTGTTGCGGCGATTCGCCTGTGCCGTGGGTCGTGCAGTCTCGCCTCGTTGGCCATGGCGAGCCATGCAGCACGAGCCGCCGTCGACGCATCGGACGGCCGACGATGGTACAGCGAGATCACATCGGCATAGATGTCGAGCACAGTTCCCGTGGCTCGCTCAAGGCTGAATTGCGTCTCGACAGTTCGACGTCCGAACGCTCCCAGGGCTGCGCGACGGCCCACATCCGACAGCAGCGCGGCCAGCTGTGAAGCGAGCAGCTCAGCTCCAACCGATCCGTCGCCGGTTCCCCAGAAGCCCTGACGGAGGAACACAGGCAATGTGGCGTCGTTCAACTCCAGGCAGAACCCGCGCTCGCCCTGGACGACCACTGGCTTGCCGATGGCCATCGATCGGAGCGCTGAACTTCCCATCGCCACGACCACGTCCGCGGCTGCGTACGCGCCACGAGGATCGCGCATCGAACCGGGCAGGATGACGACCTCTCGCCCGTGTCGACGATTCACCTCTTCGGCGCGGGCGCGGATATCGGCCTCGGCATCGCCGCCACCGACCAGCACGAACTTCACAGGGAACCCTCCTGCCAAAAGACCCGCTGCGTCGACCGTCTGAACGAGCGCATCGAGCTTGAGGTCGTACGACAAACGCGACACCGACACGACGGCGAACTCGTCGGGTCCGATGCCCCACGCCTCGCGAAGTGGACGACCATCGATCCCTGGATGATCCCCGATCACATCAATGGGTGGTTCGAGCACTCGCACGGCGCCGGCGCGCCCGTTGCAAGCCTCGTCACCGAGGTCTTCGGTCCCCATGATCAAGGGAACCGACGGTGGAACCAAATCGGATACCGCCATCGAGAGCACGGTGCAGACCAGCGGAACTCCGCCGACCAGGTGAGCTCCGAAGTACGCGTCGAGACACGGCGGCCACTCGTAGGCGTGAATGAGATCCGCGTCTTGCCGTAGGGCCAGGGACGCAAGCTGAGCAATCCGCGATGGTGCGGGCCGATAGCGCAGGGTTCGAGCTCGAACGAACGGCACCCCTTTCTCGGCGATGTACTCCTCGAGCGGGCCGGGTTGAGCAAACACGGTGACCTCGTGCCCTGCGTCCTGAACCGCCTTGGCGAGGTCGATCGCGTTGATCTGCGACCCCCCGATCGCGAGGTCGTGCGGGTAGACGATCACGCGCATCAGCGGACCCACCCAGGCGGGAATTCGACAGGACGAAGCCGGTGAGCGGGCACGCCGGCCCAGACCTCGCCCGTCGGTACATCACGCGTTACAACTGCGCCCATCCCGACCAGGGACCACGCCCCGATCTCCAGTTGCTCACGGATTCTCGCCCCTGCACCGAGGTACACGCCGCTGTCGATCCGCACTCCCCCGGCAACCAGCACGCCGGCGCCGAAGGTCACGTAGTCGCCGACAACATCATCATGGGTGAGCACGACGTTTGGCATGACAGCAACATGCCCACCCACTTCGACATCGGCGGTGAACGCACACCCTGCGTGCACGACCGTACCCGCACCGATCCGCACAGACTCACCGATGCTCGCCGAGGGATGGACGAGGGTGGCGTAGCGCTCAACGGGCACGCCCAGCCGCTCGACAACCTGGCGCCTGGAGAACGGGTTGGCCGGACTTCCGACACACACCACGAGACGGGCACGCGGATAGTCATCGAGCAGAGCGGTAGAACCCAGCACAGGAACGCCGCTCCGAGTGGTGCCGCCCAGGTCGGGATCGTCGTCCAAGAAGCCGAGCAGCTGCCACGCGGAACCCGCCGCCCGCACCAACTCTGCCGTCTCACGAGCAAAGCCGCCTGCACCGACGATGAGGAGCGGGGTCATCACACCGATCAGGTCAGTTCGTCGCGCATGGCCTCGATCACGCGGTCCTGTTCACCCTCGGTCATACCGTGATAGATGGGCAGGATGATCGAATCACGGGTGAGTCGCTCGGTCTGGGGCAGGTTCCCCGGTGAGAGGTGGGCCCACGCAGGCTCCAAGTGGGCCGCCATGATGCCGCGCCGTGTCGAGATGCCCCGTTGCGCCAAACGCTCCATCAGCACATTGCGTTCGATCGGCGCACTCTCGTCGAGAAGATGATGACTCCGGCGCGCCCGGTCTCCGAGCCGGTGCCCGCGGTGGTCGGCACGGCGACCACCGGCGCGATGCCCTCGGGATTGGCGCGCGTCCACCACTCCCCGACATCCTCGAAATCCCACATCG